>NZ_JAWLCI010000041.1:0-45325 GCF_041687215.1 Mariniphaga sp. | reverse complement strand
AACAGTCGTAAAATCCAACAGGTGGAAAGGATTTTGGAATGAATTTTCTGAAAGGTATTATACAAAATTAACTGCGTAATATGAGAACTGCACCCATTTTTAATCAATCGATGTTAATTTCTATCCACCCTGAACGGTCAGGCGACTTCGGTTTATTTATTTTTTTCACCGGATTTTCTTCCAGTTGTTTCAGTAATACTTCCACCGCTTTTTCAATCATCGGGTCCTTACCTTTGGCCAGTTGTTCGGGGCGGTCAACCACTTCTATATCGGGATAAACGCCAATTCCTTCAATAATCCATTCCTCGTTTTCGTCGTAAACGCCAAAACGTGGAACCGAAATGCTGCCACCATCAACCAGCGAAGCATTGCCCGAAATGCCAATGAGTCCGCCCCAGGTGCGTGTGCCGATGAGCGTTCCCAATCCTTTTTTCTTGAAATAGTAAGGGAATGCATCGCCACCGGAAGAAGAATATCCGTTGATGAGCATCACCTTTGGCCCGTCGTGGGCAACGCCGGGAGTACGCATGGGATTCAATCCGGCGCGTTGCCAGTAGCTTAGCGTTTTGCGGTCGAGCAGGTCGGCCATTACATCGGGGATAAAACCACCACCGTTGTACCGTTCGTCAATAATCAGCGCTTCCTTGTCGTGATAAGCATACAAACCGCGGTGCAGTTCTCGGTTGCCTTCAACTGCCGTGTTGGGCACATGGATGTAACCAATCCGTCCGTTGGAGAGTTTTTCCACCAACTCGCGCCGTTGATTTACCCAGGTAAGGTACATCAGTTCCAACTCGCTTTTAACCGGTTCAATTACCGAAGTGCGCGGATTGCTTCCATCTGTATTTGCCGAAACGATAATTTCCGTGCGTTTTCCGGCCAAATTTTCCAGGTAGAGATACGGATTTTCATCAATTGGAATTTCTTTTCCGTTAACCGAAAGCAGGTAATCGCCTTCCTTTACATCCACTCCCGGCATGGTTAACGGCGAGCGGCGCGATTCGTTCCAGTTTTCACTGTCGTAAATTTCTGCAATTCTGATTTTTTTTGCTTTGGCATCGGGTTCAAACCGGGCACCCAAAAGTCCGCCGTCAATTCGTTTTACATTTTCAAAATCGCCCCAGTTTACGTATGCATGACCAGCATTTGCTTCCGAAACCATTTCATTCAGAATGTGATCGAGATCTGCCCGGTGACCCAAGTAAGGAACCCATTCGCTATAATTATTTTTAATCACTTCCCAGTCAACGCCGTGCAGATTGTCCACATAAAAATAGTCCCTAAAAATGCGCCAGCCGTCTTTAAATATTTGTGCCCATTCTTTTTCCGGATCAATTTTCATTTCCAGATTATCGAGATTTAGTTTGCCATCGCCCGGCTTGGCTCCCGGTTTGATGGCGGTAATTCCATAATCGCTTCCGGAACGGTATAACATCATTTTTTTGTCAGCCGAAACCTGAACCTGCGAAACCTTGTCCATGATTTCCTCGCTCTTTTCTTTTGAGATGTCATACATTTCCAGCTTCCCGCCACTGAGGTAAAGCAATCCGCCTTCCACCGGAATCAGGTTGCGATAACTGCCTGCTTTTGGCGGTAAAGCCACTATTCTGTTGGTAATTCCTTCAATATCAATTTTTGCTGAAACTTCAGCATCTTTTTTGTCGGTGTTTTTGTCGTTTCCGTTTCCGTTTCCGTTTTTCTTTTCTTCTGAATTCCCTTCTTTCACCGGTTCCACATCGTTTTTATCCTTGAACAGTTCCGGGCCGTCGGCTTTTAAAATCATGGCATAAATGCGCGTGGCATTGTCGTAAACATAGTTGAATTCAAAGTTTGAAAAATTGAGGTTGAAATCGCGATTGGAGAGAAAGAAAATATAGTTTCCATCGGCAGAAAAGACCGGTGAATAGTCTCTGAATGTGTGGTCTGTAAGTTGGTAAGACCTTGCTTCAGGTATGTTGTACACCCATACTGCCGGTTGTCCGTTGGAAGATTCTTTGGAGTAGGTAATCCATTTGGAATCGGGTGAAAACGAATAATCCCTTATTTCAGAATCTTCAGCTTTGTCAATGATGATTTCTTTTTTGGAATCCACATCAACCAGTTTTAATTTCAGGGTGCGGTCGAAATATAACAAGTATTTGCTGTCGGGCGACCAGTCATTGCTGTATTTCCAGGCCGAAGAGCCGGAGGTGAGTTGAATCGGTTCAGCGCCTTTTTTATTTTCCAGCAGGTAAATTTCGTATTCGCCGGAGGCATCAGAGTAATAAGCAATGAATTTTCCGTTGGGCGACCAGCTGGGGTAAATTTCCCGTACACCCTGCGTTTGGGTCAGGTTCTCGATGGAGCCGTTTTCAGCCGGAACCGAAAATATATCTCCGCGTGCATCAAACAACGCCCGTTTGCCGGTGGGGGAGATGGTATAACTGTGAACATGGTCTTTGACATTTTTAAAGTACGAAACCAGATTCGGATTGTCGAAATGAATATTTACCGTAATTTTTTCTGATTCACCGGTTTGCAGGTTAAGTTTGTAAAGGTAACAGTCGTTTTCAAAAACCAGTTGTCCGTTTTGTCCCGAAGGCCACAACACATCCATTTCAGTAAAGTGCGTGATTTGTTCCGTTGCTTTGGTTTGTGTATTGTAACTGTAAATGTTCAGTTTCAAATCGCGGTCGGAAGCAAAAAATATTTTATCGCCATACCAAACCGGCCACTGGTCGCTGCCTGCAAAGTCGGTAATTTGTTCCGAGCTGTTTTTTTCGAGGTCGTAAATCCACAAATCGGTTGCGCGACCGCCTTTGTAACGTTTCCAGGTACGGAATTCGCGGTCAACCGGGGTAAAGCAGATTTTTTTTGCATCGGGTGAAAAAGTTGCCATTCCACCGTTAATAATGGGTAAAGGTTTTTCAAAACCTCCATCAATGCTTACTGTGAAATATTTTCCGTTGCGGTCGCCGAACTCGGTGCGGTTGGAGCGAAACAGGATGTTTTTACTGTCAGGAGTCCAGCCTAGCACCACGTTGTCCCATCCACCGCGGGGCGGCATAACACCCACTGAATTGTACCAGGTCAGTTGTTTGGGAACTCCGCCTTCCGACGGAATGACAAACACCTGGCGGTTTCCGGCATATTCCCCCGAAAAGGCAATCCATTTGCCGTCGGGCGAAATTTTCGGGAACAGTTCCATTCCTTCGTGTGATGTCAGTCGCTTTGCATCTCCGCCATTGAAACTAACTGTCCAGATATCACCTGCGTACACAAATGCAACGAGGTTTCCGTTAATGTCGGGGAATCGCATGAGCCGCGAATTTGTGGCTGCTTCAGAAGAAAAAGCCATTCCTGTAATGAGGAAAAAGGCTGAAATAAGTTGTTTTATTTTTTGCATAAATAAAATATTAAGTCAAGAAATTTTGAAGGCCGAATATACAAATTCGGTTAGGGATTGAAAAATACATTTGTCAGGAAAGAAAGGTATTGAGGATTAAGTTTTATCTTTTTTAAACGCGCTGAAATACTCATCTATCGAATTCACATAGGTTTCATAAGCAGCCAGTCCTGTTTCGGTTATTTTACAGGTTGTAAGCGGATAACTTCCCCTGAATGATTTTTTTATCTGAATATAATTTGCTTCGCTCAGTTTTTTTAGCTGAAAACTCAGGTTCCCTTTGGAGGTGTTGATGCTTTCCAGTAAAAATGAAAATTCAGCTGATTCAACCGTAACCAAAACAGTCATAATTGCCAGCCGAACCTGCGAATGAAGCAAAGTGTCCAAATCTTTGAATGTCATTTTTTATTTCTTTTTGCATAAAGTAGATGACCGGGAAATACAAATGCAATCAGCCAGGCAATGGCTTCAAACAGCAACTGGGTTTGCAATTCGAAATAAGATGCTGCCAGCGCCAGTAGTCCAAAAGTTATTCCTCCGGCTATAATAAGTCTGTAGCGCAAAATACCTCCGGTAACCGTTACGGTAAAAGCAATTAACACCATAAAAATGGGATGCTGCAGTTCAAAATTTATACTGTGCAGAACATTCATCTGAATCAGATTTACCAACACCATACTGGCAAATAAAGAAATCCAGACATACCGTAACGAAATGCCGATATAGGTTTGTGCTTTTTTGCGTTGTTTCAGAATATAATAAAGGGTGAAAATAAGCCCGAAAACAGGCAGAATTACTTTTAAACTGCGAATCATCTCCATCAATTGATGCGATAATAAAATTTTGCCAGGGAGGTAATTCAAAAAGAGATAGTTGATGAAAAAAATCCATCCCCACACGATGAACAGAATTCCGTCATTATTTAATTTATTTCTGGAAACCTGAATCATTTCCCGGATTACTTTCAGTGACTGATTTTCATCCAGATACTCTTCGTTTCTAATTGTTGCATTCATTATTTCTTTAGTTTAATTTACAAAACAAGTTTGTAATACAAACCTAATGTATTTTCATGAAACACACAATGATTTCAGATACAATTTTTGGGGTGGGGAATAAAAAACGGGAAAAGCAATTGCCCTTCCCGTTTTGTGTGTATCATTAAAATTGTTATTACACGTTGTACGTAGATGAAGCGGTATCGCCGCCACGGCCGGTCCAGTTGGTGTGGAAGAATTCGCCGCGCGGTTTGTCAGTACGTTCGTAAGTGTGTGCGCCGAAATAGTCGCGTTGTGCCTGCAGAAGATTGGCGGGCAGACGCTCGGTGCGGAATCCGTCGAAATAGCAAAGCGCTGAAGTAATTGCAGGAACAGGAATTCCGTTCGACAGCGCCGTTGCACTTACCCTGCGCCAGCCTTCCTGTGCATTTTCCACTTTTTCTTTGAAGAATGTGTCAAGCAGCAAGTTGGGCAACTCGGGATTTTTTTCGAAAGCTTTTTTAATATCAGCCAGAAATACTGAACGGATAATACAGCCACCTCGCCACATCAGGGCGATGCCGCCGTAATTCAGGTTCCAGCCGTATTCTTTGGCAGCTTCCATCATCAGGTTATAACCCTGCGCGTAGGAGATGATTTTTGCTCCGTAAAGTGCCATTTTCAGGTCGTCGAGAAATTGTTTACGGTCGCCTTCAAATTTCGGTTTCGGTCCGTTAATTACTTTTGAAGCCTGTACACGCAAATCTTTTTGCGCTGAAAGACAACGTGAAAAAACCGATTCGCCGATAAGCGTTAGCGGAATTCCCAGGTCGAGTGCCGAAATGCCGGTCCATTTACCGGTTCCTTTTTGACCGGCGGTGTCCAGAATGAAATCCACTGTTTCTTCGCCATTTACATCTTTGTAACCCAGAATGTCGCGGGTAATTTCAATGAGGTAGCTGTCAAGTTCTTCCTCGTTCCATTTTTTGAACACCTCGTGCATTTCATCGTTGCTCATACCCAGCAGGTCTTTCATCAACTGGTAAGCTTCGGTAATAATCTGCATGTCTCCATACTCGATGCCGTTGTGCACCATTTTTACGAAGTGGCCTGCACCACCTTCGCCTACCCAGTCGCAGCAAGCTTCACCGTTTTCCACTTTGGCTGCAATATCCTGGAAAATTTCCTTCACATGCGGCCATGCATCCGGTGAGCCACCTGGCATGATTGACGGGCCTTTTAACGCGCCTTCTTCACCACCCGAAACGCCGGTCCCAATATAGAGGAAGCCTTTGCTTTCCACATATTTCGCACGACGAATGGTGTCGGGAAAGTGTGAGTTTCCGCCATCAATAATAATGTCGCCCGGTTCGAGATGCGGCATCACCAAATCTATGAAATCGTCCACCGGTTTTCCGGCTTTTACCAGCATCATAACTTTGCGCGGTTTTTCGAGCGAAGCAACCAGTTCTTCAATGGAGCGGGCGCCAATGAAGTTTTTACCGGCGCCGCGGCCTTCCATAAATTTATCCACTTTTTCTACCGTCCGGTTAAACACTGCTACAGTGTAACCTTTACTTTCCATGTTCAATACCAGGTTTTCGCCCATCACGGCGAGGCCAATGAGGCCAATGTCTGCTAACTTTTTCATTTTTATTATTTTAATTGTTGATGTTAATTTTTTGAACCACATAGGCACATAGGGCACATAAGAGCCTATTGTTTCCTATGTGTCTATTGTGGTTTAATCTTAAATCCAAATCTTATTAGTTTCTCCAAAGTTTCATTTTCAATATTTTTTGCTTTTATCGTATAGGAACCGAATTCCCTGCGTACAGGATAATCGCCACGCAGTTTTTCAAACAGATGCGGGTTTTCCCGAAGCGCTTCGTCATCGGTTTCAATGTCGTAAGTTGAAAGAACGGCCTCAGCCAGAATGGAATATTCACGTCGCTGGTTGCCGTCGATTTCAATGGTTGTTTTTTCGGGTAGTTCCACGTTCTCAGGTTCCCAGTTGTCGATGCCAAGATTGAAAAACCGGCTGATGGCCTGCACACTCATCTTGGTACCGTTGGCTTTCCCGTCTTTGGAATAACCTGCAATGTGCGGCGTTCCGTAGTCGACTAGTTCCAGCAATTCCAGATCAATTTCGGGTTCGTTTTCCCAGCAATCGGCAATAAAACCTGAAACTGCTCCGGTTTTCAGTGCGTTTTTGATAGCTGCTGAGTCAAACACTTCACCCCGGCAGGAGTTGATGAGCAACGGTTTTTTATTCAGGTTTTGAAGGAATGTTTCATCCACCAAGTGAAAAGTTGCATCTTCACCTTTCAAATTTAACGGAACATGAAAAGTGATGATATCCGCTTCTTTTTGAATCGTTTCCAGCGAAACAAATTGTTCCGGTCCTTCAAAACGTTCACGGGGCGGGTCATTCAGTAAAACCTTCATCCCAATGGTTTCACAAAGCCGGGCCACTTTTGAACCCACATGCCCCACGCCTACAATCCCGATGGTTTTGTCTTTCAAATCGAACCGGTTTTTCATGGAATACGAAAACAACGCTGAGGCAATGTACTGGTTTACGCTTTCGGCATTGCAGCCCGGAGCGTTGGTCCATTCAATGCCGGCCTGTTTGCAATATTCGGTATCGATGTGATCGTATCCAATGGTTGCCGTGGTAATAAATTTTACTTTGGAACCCTCGAGCAACTCCCGGTTACATTTTGTGCGTGTACGGGTTACAATAGCATCGGCATCCTTCACCACGTCGGGAGTGGTTTTGTTTCCCGGCAGGTAAACCACTTCAGCAAACGGTTCAAATGCCCCGCGGATGTATGGTATTTTATCGTCGATTACGATTTTCATGTTTTCCTTTCTACTGTGCCCTATGTGCCTATGTGGTATTCCAGTACAAACCACAATAGGCACATAGGGCACATAAGTTATTCTTTTGATAAATTTCTGAAATACTCTGTTACTAACGTTTTTTGTCCTTCTTTGAAAATATTGGTGCAATTAAAATTGATTAGAATTCCTTTTGGCTTTTTTAGTAAATTCAGGTAGGTGAGTAATTTGGCTTCATGTACCGGATGAAATGCATCAACAGTTTCAAGTTCCACAATAATTAAATCATCAACAAGAAGGTCGTACCGCAAATCAGCATCCAGATATAAGCCTCTGAATTCGATGGGAACAATTTGCTGACGTTTAACGTCATGTCCGTTCAATTGTAAAAGATGGGCAAGGCACTTTTCATAAACGCTTTCCAATAATCCCGGTCCCAGCTCTTTATGAACTTCAATGGCATATCCGATGATTTTGTATGTTAATTCGTTTATTTGTTTTTGTGTTATCATCTTTTTTTAATTCTACTGTGTCCTATGTGCCTATGTGGTTTTCTTAGGATAATAACTTTTTACCATCTCACCCAGCACCCAACTCGTCCTCGCAGCAGAAGCTCCGGTACTCACACATTTACCCTCTCCACGCAGGTCATCTACCACCTGCCTGACCAAATTTTGCTGGATATGTTCCGGATTTTCGAATCCCATTTCAATTACCCCTTCATACGATGTAAATTTTACGTTTTCGTGGGTGAAACAAGGTAAAACAATTTCGCCTTTGTCGCCAGTAATCACAATTTCATCGGTTTCTGTTGACTTGTCGGCCACAAAAGACCAGCTTCCTGAACCTATTACTCCCGATTCGTGTTTCCAGGTTCCTACCACTGTATCTTCAGCAGGATAGAGACCGGCCATGTTGGTGGCAACCCCGGAGACTTCTGTTATCGGACCGAACAGAAAATCGAGGTAATCGAACTGGTGCGAAGCCAAATCGAAAAAATAGCCTCCACCGCTTATATCAGGGTGAACATGCCAGCTCTGTTCTTCCTTTTTTAGGTCGGGTGTTCGTGGCGGTTTATGCAGTTTAATGTTGACCACCAGAGGCTTTCCAATGGCACCGGTTTCAATCATTTCCTTAACTTTCAAAAATGCTGGAAGAGCCCTTCGGTAATAAGCCACAAAAAGCGGCATTCCGGTTTCTTCCGACACTTTCAGCATTTCAAGGCATTCGGCATAATTTTTTGCCATGGGCTTTTCCACATAAACTGGTTTTCCTGCACGCATCACTTCAATAGCAAACCGGACATGCGAATCGGGTGGAGTAGCCACATAAACGGCATCCACCTCCGGATCGTTGATTAATTCAGAAGCATTGGAATACCATTTTGATACGTTATGGCGTTTGGCATAGTCTGCTGCCTTTTCAGCATTTCGACGCATAACGGCAACCAGTTCCGAGTTTTCGGTTTTGTAAAACGCCGGACCGCTTTTCATTTCGGTCACATTTCCAACTCCAATTATTCCCCAACGAATAACGGCCCCCTCTGACTCCCCCAGGGGGGAGAAATTGGGCTTATTGCCCGCGTTGAACTCATTCATTTTAGTGTTATTTTTTTAATCCTTCTAATAAATGTCGGGTTTCTTTAATTCCTCCCCTTTGGGGAGGTTAGGAGGGGCTTTTTAATACTCAAACCTGTCTTTATAAGCCCACAATCCAATTGCCGGATTGGAGATATAAAAAATTTCTTCTCCGTCGGGCATGGTATTAAAGCCGTCTTTCAGTTTTGCCGGATTGTATTTTGCTGTTACTTCATCGATATCGGCATACTGAAATCCTACACTTTCTATTTCCTGCCGGGTGAGGTTTTTTTCGCCTTTGCCCGGGCAATAAGTGATGCTGAACCTGCCTTCGGAAGAGCCATGAATGAGGTGTGCCGCAGCTCCAAGATTTGCGCGCAGATCTTCATTTTCTTCTACCATTTTTAGGGTATGTGGTGTTCCGAAATAGCCGTATTTCCGGATGAGCTTGTCAATCTGCTTGTCCTCGCCAAATTCCACCAGTGCCGGTGCCAGAACGATGAGTTCGCCCCCGTCGGCCAATGCCATGCGGGTGCGGTACACACTTTTGTTGCCCAGCCAGGTACTTTTGAATTCGGTGGGGTCGAGCCAGACAATCACTTTTTTCAATGGTTTTTCCACCATTTCGAAATTCACCAGCAATGACAATTTTGCGGCTTTATCGAAAACACTAAAATCGTCACCGATAAACAGTCCGTATGTTTGCAGTTTGCCTTCCTTGTTCAGTCCTACAACAGTTTGAACATATACAATTGGCAAATGCGCAGAAAAATGTTCCGATGCGTAATTGAAAATTTTTCGTACCGGGGTATCAGCCCGGCCCATCATCTTTTCCATTCCGTAAGCCGCGCCAATAAAGTGGCTTTTGTTAATGCCTTCGGAACCGCCCGTTCCCACAAAAATGTTTTTGTTGTAGTTGGCCATTCCCACCACTTCGTGCGGTACTACCTGCCCGATGGAAAGAATGAGGTCGAATCCACCTTCCACCAGCAGTTTGTTTACCTGAGCAGGCCAGTCATAATCCACCGCCCCACCGGAAACATCCTTCACAAACTCAGATGGAACAGTACCCAGCGTAATCACATCGTTGCGCCAGTCATGGTCTCGAAACAGGTTTCGGGGTGTTTTGCCAAACATGTGGCTGATTTGAACATCGGTCATGGGTGTGTGCGTTCCCAATGCCGGCAAAATATCAGTGAGTTTTTCGCCGTAATACTGCCAGACAAATTCGGTGAGTTCACCTGAACGGGACGGTAACCGGGTATAGTCCGGCGGAACAGCCAATACTTTTTTCTTCTCACCCATTTTCTCCAATGCTTCAAACAAACCCTGTTTCAGGTCGTCTGCCGAAAGGCTGGTGTTTTTTGAACCGTTCTCGAAATAAATCATTCTCTCAGTTTTTTAAGGGCTAAAGCCCGGTATTAAAAAATTCCATTGTAAACCCCAAACTGAAGTCTGGGGCTGATTTTATTCCTCCCTTTTGGGGAGGCTGGGAGGGGCTTTTACCTCTTCACTCTCGCATTTCCTTTCCAGATGCTCCAAACCATATCTTCATCGGTGGGTTGGGCATAGTCTGTGAGGAATGTAGTGGCCATAGCGCCGGTAGCCCAGCCAAACTGCGGCCATTTTTCCGGTTCCCAACCTTTGAGGATTCCATAAAGCATTCCGCCCACAAAACCGTCGCCGCCGCCAATGCGGTCGAGCACAACAATCGGACGCGGTTCAATCACCTGCCAGTTTTCGCCTTCAAGCAGAATAGCGCCCCAAAGATGCTCATTCACACTAATTACTTCACGCAGGGTTGTGGCAAAAACAGAAGCATTGGGGAAAGATTCCTTCACGCGTTCTATCAATCCTTTAAAACCGTCGATTTTTGCTTTGATGCCCTCGCCACCTGCCGGCGGACCTTCAATTCCAAAGCAAAGCTGGAAGTCTTCTTCGTTGCCAATAAGGATATCGGAAACTGAAGCAATTTCTGTGAAGTTTTCCCGCAACTCTTTTTCCCGACCTTTCCAAAACGAAGCCCGATGATTTAAGTCGAATGAAATTTTTGTACCGTGTTTTTTGGCTGCCCGTGCCACTTCCAAGCAGAATTGAGTAGTATCGGGAGACAGCGCAGCAATTAATCCGGAAAGGTGAACAATTTGAACGCCTTCTTCACCGAAAATCCGTTCGAGGTCGAAATCTTTTGCATTCAGAGTTCTACCTACCTCGCCTGCACGGTCGTTAAACACTCGTGGTCCGCGCAAACCGTAACCGCTGTCGGCAATGTTAATCTGGTGGCGGTACCCCCACGGATCGCCCTGGTCCACTTCCGGTCCTTCATAATCCATGTGACGGCCTTTGAGGTTGCTTTTGATGAACTGCGCAATGGGACTGCCTTTCACAAAAGTGGTTAAAACTTTTACCGGTAATCCCAGATACGAAGAGATGCTGGCCACATTGGTTTCGGCACTGGTGGCGTACATGGTAAATTTGTCGCTGGCATGAACCGGTTGACCGTTATCAGGAATAATCCGGATTCCCATACTTGTGGGAACCAGCATAGCGTATTTGGCGTCTTTTTTTAATTCTAAACTCATGTTATTCTGTTTTTTAAAGTTTCACTAAATTCGTTTGCGTTCACGGTTAATATTTTTAAAAAGGGGAAATAATGTGAATTCCCCCGTTTATATTTTATGCTCCCCTGGTTGGGTGAGGTTTAATGTCTGTCAATTCTTCAATTTTTACCGGACGTTGTTCTTCAATTGATTTACGTGCAGCCACACCAATAAGGCACGACATGGCTCCGTCGCGTGTACCTGCCGAATGTTTGTATGGATCGGCCATGTTTGGGTCGCGGAAAATTTTGTCTTGTAAGCGCGAGTCGCCGCCACCGTGTCCGCCACGGGCTGCTTCAATTTTCAGGATTTCATAATCCCGGTCGAAGTTTTTCATCATAAAAATTTCATCATAGCGAACTTCATCACCACCTGCCTGATTCATTTCGGCAGCGTGGAGTTGTGCCTGGTTGATTTTTACCTGCCTGCGCCACGGAATGTCTTCCCACGATTCGATACGGCCGTCTCGTCCGTTAAATGCAATACGCCAGCCTTCGTAAGGTGAATAGGTTGTAAGCGAGTAATTTACAATTGTATTGTTGGCGTATTTAATTTGTGCCGACATTTTATCGTAAATATCGATTTCTTCTCTCCAAAGGCAATTGTCGCGAATGTATCCGTCGTACTTTTCATTTTTAACGTACAAATTCATATCGTGCTGGCTTTTTGTAATGTCCCAGAAAAAGTCGCATTTGTCGGTATAAGCGCAATTGCGGCAGTTGGCTCCCCTGAACTTATTGTTTTTTCCGTAGTGCTCCAAAGCACCATAAGCAGTCACTTCAACCGGGTCGGAATCAATAAACCAGTTCAATAAATCGAAATGATGCGTGGCTTTGTGCACCCAAAGTGTTCCGCCTTTATCGCGTTCTCCGTGCCAACGTCTGAAATAGGAGGCTCCATGATATGTATTGAGATACCAGTGAAAATCAACCGATGTAATATCACCATAGGGTTTTTTCGCCAGTTGTTCCTTGATGGCTGTAAAAAGTGTTCCGTAACGATAATTAAAACCTACTGTACATTTTTTACCGGTCCGTTTTTCCGCATCCAGAATGGCCTGGCATTTCACTTCGTCGGTGGTCATGGGTTTTTCGGTGAGTACATCGGCACCCAATTCCATACCTTTAATAATGAATTCATGATGATTGGAATCCATCGTAGTTACAATCACCAATTCCGGTTTGGTTTCAGTCATCATTTTGTCGAAATCGGAAAATACCGGGCAATTCACTCCCATGTGGGATTTGGCCAGTTCAAGTCTTCCGGGATTGATGTCGCAAAGTCCGACAAAATCTACGATGTCGTTGTAATTGTCAACAACCCGTTTTCCCCAGAATCCAATTCCCCTGACTCCGGTTCCAACCATGGCTACTCTTTTTTTCTTTTGGCTGGCAACTGCAGCTCCAACCGGACTGGAAAGAAGGGAAGCTCCTGCTGCAGCGCCGGCTGTTGTGGATAAAAAGTCTCTTCGTTTCATAATATAAGAGTTTAAAGTTTCGAGTTCAAAGTTCAAAGTTCCAAGTTTCAGGTTTCGAGTTGCAGGTTTATTACCCCAAATAGATTGACCATTTCTGGATTCCCCTCCTTCGGAGGGGTTAGGGGAGACTTTTATTTATACTCCTCCAAAAGCGCTGTACCCGCCGTCAACCGGAATTACAATGCCGGTAATAAAACTCGAAATGTCGGAAAGAAGAAAAAGTGTTGCGCCTTGTAAATCTTCGGGTTCTCCAAATTTACCCATGGGGGTGTTGTCCACAATTTTCTGTCCGCGCGGAGAAAAGTTTCCGGTTTTCTCATCCATGACCAGGAAACGGTTTTGGTGGGTAATAAAAAATCCGGGCGCAATAGCATTTACCCTAATGCCAACTTTTGCCAGATGAACAGAAAGCCATTCGGTAAAATTATTAACGGCTGATTTAGCTGCTGAATAAGCAGGGATTTTTGTAAGCGGTTTGTACGAATTCATGGAAGAAATATTTAGTACAACCCCTTTTTGATTTTTGAGCATATCCTGCGTGAAAACCATAGTGGGGAGAACGGTTCCTTTAAAATTCAGTGCAAAAACTTTATCGAAGCCCTCCATTTGCAAACCGTAAAATGTGTCGGCCAGGTTGCCCAGATCGGTTTCCAGCATTTGTTCCACTTTGGTGGTGGCCTGCGGACTGTTTCCACCGGCACCGTTTACAAGAATGTCTATTTCGCCAAGTTGCTGATTGATCTCGGCTTTGGCCTGTTCCAGCGATGCCTTATCGAGAACGTTGGCTGCAACACCAATAACCTGTGTGCCGGTTTCTGCCGAAATTTCTTCGGCTACTTTATCGGCAACTTCTTTGTTTATGTCGGCAATTGCGACTTTTATTCCCACTGATGCCATGGCACGCACCATAGCGCTTCCCAGAACTCCGGCACCGCCGGTAATTACACAAACTTTTCCATTTAAATCTTCAAACGACATTGGCTTCATCATATTTCTTTTTTAAATTCTTTGTAATAGTCCACGTTTTCTTTTGTTACGATATCTATAGAGGTATAGTTTTCCCTGGCCGTGGCTCTTTTCTGAACCACGTACCTGAATATTTTATTGATGGCGTTGTATCCCTGTTCTTCCGGCCTCTGGCAAATTAAAAAATGAACAATGTCCTTTTTCAGGAACGTCACATTTTCTTTAAGCAAATCATGCCCAATCACCTTTAATTCGAAAAGTTTATATTTTTCAATAAGCCTGCCTACATTATATACTTTTGAATTGGTTACAAAAATTCCTTTGATATTTTTATCCCGGATAATTTTTTCGACTCTTTCCATCCATTTTTCTTCAAACGTATCTGGCACCTCAGTAGTAAAAAGTTGGTGGATGGTTCTTTTGTTTTTCGAATACCAATCGTAAAATCCTTTTTCCCTCTGCACCAGATGGTTCTGGTTGTCCATTTCTTTGGCAAAGTGAATTATCAGTACATTTCCCTCTGGTAGAATCAAATCGAGCAATTTTCCTGAAACCAGGCCGCTCTGATACGAATTTTGTCCGATGTATCCCAGTTGTCCTGCGTTTTTTATTTCTGAATCAATAAACACAAACGGGATGTCCAGTTCTTTTAATTTCTGAATAAATGCGTTCGATTCCTTTTTATAGAATGGTGCAAACACAACGCCGTCTGGTTTTAATTCCAGTATTTTATTCGCATTTTCAGAAAAACTTTTTGGTTCGGTTTGGCTGAAAGTATATGGCTGCACCTGAATTCCGTATTGACGAAGTTCGGTAACACGTTTTTTTACTCCTATTGCAGGTCTTGTCCAGTAACCGTCGGGCGAAGGTGGTTCGGGAAAAAGTGTTGCAAACAATGCCGATTTTTTTGAAGCAAGCGTACTGGCCAGAATATTGGGCTGGTAGTCCAGTTCTTTAACAATGGCTAAAATTTTCTTTTTGGTTGATTCCGCCACTTCACCGCGGTTGTGCAATACCCGGTCAACCGTACCAATAGAAACTTTTGCTTTTTCGGCAATGTCTTTAATTCGTATTTGTTTATTTGTTTCTATAATGTTCTAAAATTTAACAGATTAATGAATTGTTTTAATGTATTGAAATACAAAGCTAAAGAAATTTTTTATATTTTCGTGCACGTACACGGAAAATTTTAGGTTATATGTTTAAGAATATTTTTTAGTTGGATTTATTCTTATTCCGGTTTTTCATCAAGCAGTTCTGGTTTTTTTGCCAGTTTCCGAATGTACCTGAATAACTTTCCTCCATGCGAACCGTCAACCACGCGGTGATCTAATGTGGCCGAAAGAATTAATATTTTACGAATCACAATTTCATCATTAATTACCACCGGCTTTTTATATACTTTCCCTATAATAAGCACTATAGAAACATTTGAGGAGGGAAGAAGTGCACCGTAGCCTGTATCAAGTCCCAATGTGCCTATATTTGAAATAACGTAAGAACCAAAACTGTCAGACGAAAGATTTACTCCCGGCAATGAAAGTCCCCAGTCGATGGTTACCAGTTTGTACAAATTAAAAAGCCAGGTACGGAATGGCCACGGAATGGATGAAAGCATGTGTTTCGACTGCATGGCGCTGTTTTCATTTCCGGCACGTGAGTTTTTTATTTTTTCTGCAATAGTGTCCGAAAGTTCTGCAACATTTAGTTTATCAATATTGGGAATTTTTACCGAACCCATTTCATCGTCTTTCAGCAGTACGCTCACCATGGCATCAATATTTTCGCGCTTAACCACTTTCCCGCGTTTGATGTAGGCATTCAGTTCCGGAACTTCATCGCGAAAAGCCCGGCCAATAATGAGTGTCATTAAATGGGTAAGCGTTGTTTTTACCCCTTCTTTGCGTTTTTTTGCAACAAATTTTTCCAATTCTGTCACATCAATATCCACCGATCCATAAATTTTGGAATCGCGTGGTTTTCGGTAAATTGATGAAGCAACTTTGCGCCAGTTGGTATTTAAATCCTGCGATGCATCTGCCATTTTTCGGTTTTTATTTCAGTCTGAATTTTTCTTTTTTACGAAATTGAAAAGCAAAAGTAACTTTTTAAATGAAATGAACATACCGAATAATTTTTCCCCCAAAATCAATCTTAAACCATCCGGTTTTACTTGTTATTTTGGAAACTTGTTTAAAACCATTTTAAATAAACGTACATTCTTGTTTTAAAATCCAATAATCCATAAACTTGAGGAATATTGAGAAAAACTATGCCGAAATCGAATCAAAAAACCAACTTCCGCTGGGTAATCGTTGCCCTGCTTTTTTATTCCACTACCATTGTTTATTTCGACCGGGTAATTTTGGGAATTCTGGCACCTTTTATTACAGAGGAAATTGGCTGGAGCGAACAGGAATATGGTTACGTGGTTTTTGCATTTCAACTTACCTATGCCATTGGGCCGCTGTTTATTGGTTATGTTATCGACAGGCTTGGAACCCGTTGGGGTTTTTCGCTTGCAGTGGTTGTTTGGGCACTGGCAAGTTTGTCTCATGCTGCTGCCAGGAGCTGGCTGGGGTTTGCCATTGCCCGGCTTGGGTTGGGAATCGGGCAATCTGCTAATTTCCCTGCAAGTATAAAAACTGTGGCTGAGTGGTTTCCGCAAAAGGAGCGGGCTTATGCAACCGGTGTTTTTAATGGTGGCTCCAACATCGGACAGGTGATTGCTCCTTTGCTCATTCCGGTAGTGCTCTATTATTTTGTTTCGTGGCAATATGTTTTTGTTTTGTCATTGGTTTTAAGCGGAATCTGGATGGTTTTGTGGCTGATTTTTTTTAAATCGCCACAGGAAAGCCGTTTTGTCAATTCCTCTGAAAGGGAATATATCGACAGTGACAATGGTGATTTGGAAAACGTGAAAGTTCCATGGAAAAGACTTGTAAAATATCGTCAGACCTGGGTTGTGGCATTGGGTAAACTATTTGCCGACCCCGTGTGGTATTTTTATCTTTTCTGGGGTGCGAAGTTTTTAAATGCCCGTTTTGGAGTAGAATTAAAAGGTTTGGCACTGCCGTTGGTAATTATTTATGTAGTTGCCTGGGGCGGAGGAATGGCTGGCGGTGCTATTTCTTCATTTCTCCTGAAAAAAGGAAAATCAACCAACTTTTCCCGAAAAATTACCATGTTGGGAACCGCTTTGCTGGTGCTTCCTGTTATGCTTGTCCCATTCATCGATTCGCTGCCGGTATGCGTAGGATTGATTGCTTTGGCTGCTGCTGCCCACAATTCCTGGTCGGCCAATATTTTTACGGTGGCTTCCGATTTGTTTCCCAAAAAAATTGTGGGCTCAGTTATCGGATTTTCTACAACAGTAAGTTCATTTGGAGGAATGGGAACCGCTCTGTTAATTGGCTGGGTGCTCAACGAATCGGGTGTCGATGGTTACGTTTTTCCGTTTGTTATCGCCGCTTTTGGTTATTTAACCGGCTTGCTGGTCATTCATCTGATTTCGCCCAAAATGAAACCGGTATCTTTAGAAAAATAAATTTCATGAACTCAAGAGACAGAATTTTAAATCCGGTTTACATTAATGCAGCCGTTATGGAAGCTTTTCAACTTAAAAAGGATTCTGGACGTGATTTTGTTTTCCGGGGCGGGTAAGTGGATACTCAAAAAGTGTTACCTTCGGGAACAGTTCAGGAAGTAAAAGATGGTGTACACAGAAATATTGAGACACTTGTACCGTGCGGTGGTTTTGTATTTTACGAGCTGCATAAAATTCAGGGCGAAGTGTCGTCGGTAAATATTTAGCCATGTGGAAAACTCTTCAGAAAAATGGAAAATATTAGCTCAACTAAAAATTGAAAAATATGAAAAAGCTGAATTATTTGGTATTAATTTTCGCAGCGGTCGCAACTGTTACCTGCAGTTCCGGTAAAGGAAATCAGGAAGGAACTTCAAAAGTAACTTTTATTGAAAATAATGCCGTCAAAAAAATAGTCGTGTTAATTGATGGGCAATTGTTTACCACGTTTCAATGGCCAGAAAATGTGACCAAGCCGGTGTTTTACCCGATTTTAACTTCTGAAGGCACTGAAATAACCCGCGGTTTTCCTTTGAAACCAAAAGCTGGAGAACGCGCTGACCATCCGCACCAGATTGGCATGTGGCTGACTTACGGAAATGTAAACGGCCTGGATTTTTGGGGGAACGGTTCGAAAGGATTGGGAACCCGGAATCAGAACGGTGGAGTGATAAAACATCTGAAAACGGAAAAAATAACTGAAGGAACCGGCGAAGGTTTTTTTATAACCACTGAAAGCTGGGTGGATACATCAGGTGTTGTATTATTGAAAGAAGTGACTGAATTCCATTTTATTGCAAAGGAAAACATTCGGATTATCGACCGAAAGACTATTTTAACAGCCGGACAAAAAGTAGTGAATATGCCCGACACAAAAGAAGGAATGTTCGGCATCAGGGTAGCCCGGCAACTGGAATTGCCTGTTGGTGGGAATGTGGTATTGTACAATGAAGATGGCACTACTTCCCGGATAAAAGATACACTGAATATTGGCATTACCGGGAATTATTCCAGCAGTGAAGGAATTGGCGGTGAAGAGGTTTGGGGAACAAGCGCCCGATGGATGCACCTTTTTGGAAATATTGAAGATGAAAAAATCTCACTGGTGATTTGCGATCATCCGGAAAATCCAAATTACCCCACCTACTGGCATGCACGAACATACGGGCTTTTTGCTGCCAATCCACTGGGCGTTAAAGATTTTACAAACGATAAAGATTCCCTGAATTTTTCCATTTCTCCGGGACAATCCGCAACCTTCAGATACCGGGTAATTATTGCCACAGGAGAACATTTGCCGGCAGAGGAAATTGATAAACTGGCCAATGATTTTGCATTAAAATTCAAGTCAAATTAAATATTCAACCAACTATGGAACGAAGAGAATTTATTCAGAAGTCAGCCAAAGGCACACTGGCATTGGGAACTGCGCCATTAATTTTTTCCAACTCAAACTGGAAGGGCGCCAACGACCGCGTAAATGTGGCAGTAATTGGCATTCGCGGAATGGGGCAGTCGCACATTCAGGAATACCAAAAACTGAAAAATGTGGAAGTTACCGCCTTGTGCGATGTAGATGAAAACCTGTTTGCAGAACGGGTGAAAAAACATTTCTCAGATAAAGACTTGCGTGAACCGAAACTTTACCGGGATATGCGAAAGCTTTTTGAAGACAAATCGGTTGATGCGGTTTCCATTGTAACACCCAATCACTGGCATGCACTGGCCGGAATCTGGGCCATTCAGGCCGGGAAACATGCCAGTATTGAAAAACCTTCGTGTCACACCATCGAAGAAGGCCAAAAACTGATTGAAGCGGCTAAAAAATACAATGTGGTGGTTCAGGATGGCGCCGAACAGCGGAGCAATCCCGGGGCGCAGTCTGCCATGCAATTTATGCGCGACGGGAAACTGGGAGAAGTTTACCTGGCCAAAGGCATTTGTTACAAATGGCGCGATTCTATTGGGAAATATCCCGATGGCTACATGCAGGAAAATGAAAAATATGCCAGTACGGTGGACAGTAAATCGTGGATTGGCCCTTTCACAAAAAGTTATATGGATATGGTGGATTACGATTTGTGGCTGGGCCCGGCGCCCAACAGGCCGTTCAACCGCAACCGTTTTCATTACAATTGGCACTGGCACTGGGATTACGGTAACGGCGACATGGGAAACCAGGGAGTTCACGAAATGGATGTGGCTCGCTGGGGACTTGGGGTGAAAATCCCGACCCGGGTTAGCTCAATTGGCGGTCACATGATGTTCGACGACGACCAGCAAACGCCCAATGTGCAAATGGCCATGTTTGAATTTCCCAATCCGGAAGGTGGTGGAGACAAAAAGAAAATCATGCAGTTTGAAGTGAGGCACTGGATGACAAATCCCGAAGGAAACCATTTGGGTTCAGGAGCGCCGTTAACCAATACTTACATGACAAGTTCAGTTAATGTGGTGGGGAATATTTTTTACGGTTCAAAAGGTTACATGTTGAAAGAAGTAGATGGCTGGCAAACATTTATGGGAAAAGGACGCGAACCCGGCGAATCGGGTAAAGGATTGGGGAACCATTACCAGAATTTTACCGATGCCATCCGGGCAAACGATCCTAACATGCTGACAGCTCCCATCGAAGAAGGATTTTATTCGTGCGCCCTCATTCACCTAGCCAATATTTCTTACCGACTGGGAAGAACGCTGGATATCAATCCGGAAACTTTTACTGTATTGAACGACCCGGAAGCCAATTCGATGCTAACCAAAGAATACCGGAAACCGTATGTTTTACCCAAAAAAGTTTAAAATTATGAAGAGCAGTTTAAGTTTATTGTTTGCACTTATCTTTTTATCGCTAACCTCTGCTAACCCTGTTGAGAAACAAGACGAGAAGAGAAATCTCAAAAATCAGAAAGATGATTGGGTAGTTTTATTCGACGGAAAAAGTGTTGAAAAATGGAAAGGAAAATCGGAACCTGGTTTTCCTGAAAAGGGTTGGAAAATTGAAAATGGCCAGTTATTTCTGGCGGAAAAAGGTGGTGGTGATATCATTACCAAAGAAAAATACAGCGATTTTGAACTGGTTTTTCAATTTAACCTGACAGAAGGAGCCAACAGCGGAATCAAATATTTTGTGGGAACTATTGTGAATCAGGAAACCGGAAAAGAAACAATAAACGGCCCGGAATATCAAATTATTGATGATTACAATAATACTCATGTGAAAGACGATCCCAATGGATTAAGCTCAACAGCTTCTGCCTATCTGCTTTATGCACCCGAAAACAAAAAACTGAATCCGCCGGGTCAGTGGAATACCGGGCGCATTGTGGCCAAAAACGGCAGCGTGGAGCACTGGCTGAATGGAGTGAGGGTAGTGAAATACAAACGCGGCAGCAAGAATTTTCTTAAACGAAAAGCAGAAACCAAATTCAAAAATGATGTGAATTACGGCGAACTGGAAAGCGGGCATATTTTGCTGACTGACCATAACGATAAAGTTTATTTTAAAGATATTAAAATCAGGAGATTATAAACAAAACTTTGATGTTTTTACCTTTCATACAAAAATAGTTTAACTTGCAGGGAAAAAATAATTTCTCATTTTTGTGCCCTTATGGAACAATTAACTGATAAAACCTTAATCCTAAAATTGAGGGAAGGCGATACCGCTGCATTTCGTCGGCTGTTCTATTATTATTATCAGCGTTTGTTTCTGTTTGCCTGCAAATTTGTGGAAGAAGATATTGCAAAAGATTTGGTTCAGGATTGTTTTCTGGAACTTTGGATGAACCGTAATAGAACAGAAATTAACTCTTCCTTTTCATCGTGGTTTTTTACCGTTGTGAAAAACAGGTGCTACAAATATTTAAAGGAAGAATCGAAAAAATCTGACAATCAGAATACTTTCAAACAGAAATTAAAAGAAGAGGAATTGAGTTTTTTTATTCACTCCGAAAAAAGTATCCTTGAATTTGAAGTGAAAGACAGAATTAAAAATGTGTTGGAACAATTGCCGCCTAAATGCAGCCAAGTATTTAACGAAAGCCGGTTTAACGGGCTTTCTAATAAGGACATTGCGGATAAATATGACATTTCATTAAAAGCCGTTGAAAAGCACATTTCAAAAGCATTGAAATTGTTTAGGGAAGAGTTTCAGGATTTAATTACCGTTTTCCTTGCAATCCTCTTTCAGAATATTTTATAATTTTTTTCTGAAGAGGTAGGGTAATTGCTTTCCAAAATACTCTTATTAAAAATGGAAAGCATAAACATGCCAAATATTGAACCAATAATTCATAACTTCCTGCAAGGGAAAAGTACTCCCGATGAAGATAAAATTCTTTACCTCTGGGTAAAAGAAAACCCTGAAAACCGCAAAACACTTTTCCAAGAAAAAGACTTTTGGGAAGCCTCACGGTTGGGAACCCAAAAATTAAATGAAGCAGAATTTAATCACTGGTTTGAGTTGCAGGATAAAATCATACAACAAAATAAAAAGGTAAATCGCCTGAAGGAAGTCCTTAGAACTGCAGCCATTGTGATTCTTTCTCTTGGCGCCGGTTGGCTTGGGCATTCTTTGGTTTCATCCGGAGTTTTTGCCAATAAGCAAATTGAAATGAAGCAGGTTGAATCATTTAATGGTCAGCTAAAAGAAATATTTCTTGCCGACGGTACCCACGTTTGGTTAAATTCAGGATCCAAGCTTTCTTTTCCATCTGGTTTTAATGCCGAAAATCGTGAAGTTGAATTAAGCGGCGAAGCTTTTTTTGAAGTAACCGCCAACGAAGAAGAACCCTTTCTTGTAAAAACACAGGATCATATAGTTAAAGTAACCGGTACCCGATTTAACATTAGTGAATACCCTGAAAGTAATATTATAGAAACCACACTCGAAGAAGGAAGAGTAAAAATTATTACAGGAAATTTTATCAAAGATTTATACCCTGGTCAGCAATCGAGTTTTAATACCCGAACTGCCGAAATACGCATTGGAGAAACTGACCTGGAAGTTTATACTACCTGGAAAGATGGCTTTTACGAATTTAATAACGAATCGGTTTGTAAAGTATTCAAAATTATTGAGCGCTGGTGGGATGTAAAAATTGATTATCCTGAAAAAGATTTGAAGGATGAACGGATTACCGGAACGCTGCGCCGGCATAAACCCCTGGACCAGCATTTTGACGTAATAAAACGACTGGTACCATTCAATTATAAAATTGAATCAGATTTGGTAACTGTTTCATTAAAATAACTAAATACAACTGTTGAACTTAAAACGAATTTGCCTATGATAAAATGTTGAAAAATTTAAAAAATTGATGCTTTTCTTATGCCTTCCTCCATTTGGCGGAGAGGTTAGGAGGGGCTCTCAAAAAAAACGGGAAATGCGCCACACATTCCCCGTCCCGAGTTAAAACTTTGATTTTTAAACCAAAATCGTAACAAAAGTATGAAAAATTTATTTATGAACGGTTTTCTTCCGAAAGGGAGAAAATGCAAAAAAATTTTACTGATTATGAGATTATCGCTGATACTTACGCTCGCAACCCTTTTCAATGTAACGGCCAGTGTTTACTCGCAGTCAGTTAAGGTGAACCTGGATTTGAAAGACGCTTCACTTGAAACCGTTTTCAAGTCCATACAGGACCAGACCGAGTTCGATTTCTTTTACAAGAACGAACATCTTCCCCAAAACAAGGTAATTACTAAAAATTATGAAAATACCGGTGTTGACCAGATTCTAAATGAAGTTTTGGAAGGTACTGGTTTAGTGTACAGGGTTTTAAATACAGATATTGTTGTGACGAAAGGAACAGCGAGGTCTTCCTCACAAAGAGGAAACAACATTGTTGCTCAGCAGCAAACCAAAATCATTACCGGCACAGTAACCGACGAAAACGGTCAACCTTTACCCGGGGTGACTGTGGTTGTAAAAGGTTCGACTATTGGAACAGTTACTAATGCGGATGGAATATTTAATTTGGAAACTCCTGTTAGTTCAGATATCCTGACATTTTCATTTGTAGGTATGAAAACCATGGAAATTGAATTAGGAAACCGAACTACCATTAACGTTTCAATGGAAGAAGAAACCATAGGTATTGAAGAAGTTGTTGCAATTGGATATGGTACCATGAAAAAAAGTGATTTAACCGGTACTGTATCGAGTGTGACTACCGAAAAAACAATGGATATTCCAAATACCAATGTACTTCAGGCAATACAGGGAAGCGTACCCGGCTTAAGTGTTACCACACCCGATAGACCTGGCGAAAGCCCATCTGTAAGAGTAAGGGGTATTAATTCTCTTTCGGCAGGAAACGCTCCTTTAATCGTTGTTGATGGAATTATTTATAATGGCTCTTTAAACGATTTTAACGTAAACGACATCGAGAAAATTGATGTCCTGAAAGATGCAAGTGCCGCTGCAGTATTTGGCTCACGCTCTTCAAATGGGGTTATAATAATAACTACCAAAATGGGTAAAACTGAAAAACCGTTATTTAATTTTAATTCATTTGTTGGTGTATCAAATCCTGTTTCTTTAATTCCGGTTTTGGATGGTCCAGGGTACATTCAGAAAATTCTCGATTTTCGGGAATCAATTGGTCAGGAAGCCGATCCGTCAAAAATTGAAGATTACTTGACTACTACTGAAGCTGAAAATTACAGGAATGGAAAAACCATTGATTGGTACGATGAAATTGTTAAAACCAGTATCACCCAAAATTACAGTCTTAATGTTTCTGGAAAAACTGATAAAACAAACTATTTTTTATCAGGAACTTATTACGATCAGCAAGGTATTGTTGAAAATGACAATTTTGAACGGTTGACGTTAAAAGCAAATTTTACCAATGATATCACCGACTGGTATTCGGTTTCATTAAGAACCTCCTTCTCATCGCTTGATTATTCAGGAGAACCTGCCGGATTGTATTATGGGTTAAGTCCTTATGGATCGTATTGGGAAGATGAATCTAAAGGTATTTACAAGGAATACCCGATGGAAGATCCATATTTCAGACATCCCATGATTAACACTTTTGTTGATAATGAAGACGTTAGGAACAGCTTTTTTGGACTGGTTTCAAGTGAATTGGAAGTTCCATTTGTAAGAGGTTTGAAATGGACATTAAATTATGCCACGAACCTGAGAAACCGCAAATTGAATAATTTCTGGAGTAATGAACATACAACAGGAGGGGGTAGTACTGCGAATGGTTTGGCACGTAAGCAAGTTTACGACAATTATGACTGGACTCTTGACAACATTGTAAATTACAATAGAAACTTCCTGGACAAACATTCGGTTGATTTGACTTTGCTTTATAGCCGCGAATATCAAAAATATGAATACACTTTTGCACAGGCATCTGATTTTTTTAATCAGGCGCTTGGATTTAATAATCTGGGGTTGGGAAAAGTACAGCAAACCAATTCTGATTTGCAGGATCAAAACAGTGTTGCCTACATGGCACGATTAAACTATATTTTTAATTACAGATATTCTCTTACAGCAACAGTGAGAAGAGATGGATTCTCAGGTTTCTCTAAAGAAAATAAATATGCTGTTTTCCCTTCGGTTGCAGTTGCGTGGACAATCTCCAATGAAGATTTCATGAGCAATCAGGAAATTATAAATCTTCTGAAAATCAGGTTGTCGTACGGTGAAAATGGGAACCAGGCCATTAGTCGTTACCAGACTTTGGCAAGAATTGCTGATTCCCAATATATTTTTGGCGATGGAGGAAATACTACCACAACGGTTTTTCTGGAATCGATGGCTAATACTGAATTGGGGTGGGAAACTACCAAAGTAAAAAACCTTGGAATTGATTTTGGACTGCTTGAGAACAGGTTAAATGGTAGTATTGATGTTTATTCATCCAATACTTATAATATCCTTTTACAAAGGAATATTCCTTCAACTTCCGGTTACAATTCTGTTTGGACGAATATTGGAAAAGTTCATAATCATGGTGTTGAAATGGCATTGAATTCCAGAAATATCCAGAAAAGGGATTTTCAGTGGGAAAGCGGTTTTACTTTTAGTCTGAACAGAAACCGGATTGATGAATTACTCGGTGAAGATTTGGATGGCGATGGAAAAGAGGATGACAACCTGGCCAATGCATGGTTTATTGGTGAACCTCTTGGAGTTATTTATGGATATAAAACTGATGGAATATATCAATTGGATGATACTGATATACCAAGTGGATTTGTTCCCGGAGATTTTCGCCTGGTTGATACTGATGAAGATGGTGAACTGACACCCGAAGACAGAACAATTTTAGGAACCACCCTTCCAAATTTTATTTTTAGCATTTCAAATACATTGCGATATAAAAACTTTTCTTTTTATTTATTAATTAATTCTGTTCAGGGAGGTGGAAAAGATAATTATTATGTTGGAAACAATATGGCCATGCATAATGTAAATAATCCATTTTCAACCTGGACTGAACGTTTCAATGTACAGGATGTTCCCTACTGGACTCCTGATAATCCTTCAAATGAATATGCCAGAATCAATTACATGCCAAACCGAAGTCATCCGTACCTGGAAGACAGAAGTTTTGTGCGTATTCAGGATGCAAATCTTTCTTATACGTTTGATAATATAAGCGCCAAAACGTTCCTGGAATCGTTGCGTTTATATGTAAGTGGTAAAAACCTTTACACTTTTACCAAATGGACAGGATACGATCCGGAAAACAGTACTTCAATCGGAAGTTTTCCCATGTTGAGGACTTTTACTTTAGGGGTTGATTTGAAATTTTAATTTTAAAGCATTTACGAAATGAAAAAAATAATAATTAATACAATCAGGATTTTATTTATAGCAATTACACTCACGTCCTTATCTTCCTGTAACGACGATTATCTGCAGGAGATACCACAGGGATTTTTAAGTCCTGAGAATACATTTACAGATGTAGCGGGGTTTGAAAGTGGAATAAATGATCTGTATCGTGTTTCTCGTAATATTGGGGTTACTTCAGAAAATCTTTCGGGAATGGTTGGTACAGAAAGGGATAAAAGTATGACCGCTCTTTATGGAGCTGGTACTGATTTGTGCTGGTACTGGAATAAAGTTGATTTTTTTAGCGATTATACAAATATAAATTCATTTAATGCCACCCCACAAAACTATTGGATAATTTTTTACACGATGATCAAGGGGGCTAATGTTATTATTACTCGCTCTGAAGCAGAAGAAATGACCTGGGACAACGAAAGTGATAAATTATTGATTCAGGCACAGGCACGTTTTTTCAGGGGCTTAGCCTATCGTTACCTTGTTCATCTTTTTGGCGATGTTCCCATTATTGAAGAAGAAATTACAAGTCCGAAACTTGATTTTACGAGAAACCCAAAATCAGAGGTTTTCAGTTTCATAATTGCAGACCTCGATTTTGCAAGCAAAAACCTGCCTGAAGCAAATAACCGCGATGGAAAACTTTCAAAAGCTGCAGCAGATCATTTGCTGGCTGAAATTTACATCTCTACAGGTGAATATGATAAATCAATTGAAGCTGCCTCAAGGGTCATCAACGATTCCCAATACCAGTTAATGACTGAACGTTTTGGAACCATGACCGATAAACCGGGAGACGTTTTCTGGGATCTATTCCGTTTGGGAAATCAAAATAATGCCAATAATAAAGAGGTCATTTGGGCCTGGCAGGTTGAATACAATGTACCGGGTGGTATGGTTGAAAACAGATTACAACGTCAGTGGGGTCCATTTTTGGAACAATTAAAAGCAGCCGATGGAAAAGCAGCAATTTTGAAAGATGAATTTTTGGGTCGTCCAATTGGCTTTATAAGGCCTTCTGTTTACATGGAATATACTATTTGGCAAAGCGACTGGGATAACGATATACGTAATTCTGAATTTAATATGCAGCGAAGGTTCTTTGTAAATAATCCCGCTTCATCAGATTATGGGAATGTAGTAAATCCTGCACCAGGTGATACAGTTAGAAGGCATTTTGTGTATGTACAAAAAGCAAATCACCCACACGGTCATCCACAAGGATACGATACCAGTGGAAGGTTATACAGCGATGTTTATGCTATACGTATGGCTGAGACCTATCTTTTAAGGGCTGAAGCATATCTGAATAAAGGGGAAACCGATAAAGCAGCAGCAGATATAAATGTAGTCAGGAGCAGGGCAGGTGCTACACCGGTTAATGCAGCAGAAGTTGATATTCATTATATTTTGGATGAAAGGGCGCGTGAACTACTTATTGAAGAACCCAGAAGATTGACATTGGCGCGGTTAGGACTTTTAGATGAACGTGTTAAAATGTATAATCCTGTTTCAGCGCCAACCATTCAGGATTTTCATAATTTATGGCCGATTCCGCAAACTGAAATTGATGCCAATCAAGGAGCTGAATTAAAACAAAATACTGGTTATTAGATTTTTTGTGAATTGTTTTTTCTTAAATGATATATTTAGTTTAGTTAGACAAAACCGCTTCTTTTAAGAGGCGGTTTTTCTTAATTTTGTGATTCAAGTAAAACTGTAAAAAATGAATTCTGTAAAACTCTGTTTAGTCATCACTGTATTATAAGGATTTTAAATGACCAAAAATGAAAAAATCCACCATCTTTTTTTTGCTGTTGACTATATTTTCCTGTACCCAAACTTCAGAACAATCCGATATTGTTGTCTTTGGTGAAAACAGCAATGCCCAATGGATTCAGGATGGAAGGGAATTGCCTGAGAGCGATTCGCTGTTTTATCTGGATGATCCAGCCCCGGTTTTCAGAAAGGAATTCACTGCTAACGGCCCAATTGACAAGGCGACGCTTTACATTACCGCTGCCGGATATTACCAGGCCACTATGAATGGCGCCCCGGTTGGCCTGAATGTGCTCGATCCGGCCTGGACTGATTACAGCAAACGTATCTATTATTCGGAATACGATGTGACCCCGCTGCTGGAGGGGAATAATAATTGCTTGGGTGTTTCATTGGGAAATGGTTTTTATAATCCGCTTCCACTCCGTAAATGGGGACATAGAAATTTGAGAAACGACTTAAAAAAAGTTGGCAGACCCACCTTCATAGCCAAACTTATTATCAACTATAAAAATGGAAAAACAGAAGAGATAGTTACCGATGAAACCTGGAAATATGCTTACGGACCCATTGTTAAAAACGATGTTTACCTGGGGGTGGTTTACGATGCCCAGAGAGAAATAAAAGACTGGAACCTTCCCGGTTTGGATGATAGTTCTTGGAGTGCGGCTGAATTGGGAAAAAGCCCGGGAGGACAGCTTCAAAAAGCTTTTTTTCCACCTGTTCAGGTAACACAGGAGATAACCCCAGTAGAAATCTATAGCCCCGAAAAAGGAATTTATATCGTGGATATGGGCGTTAATTTTACCGGCACTTTTAAAATGAAATTAACCGGTGAAAAAGGCGATACCGTTGTGTTCCGGTTTGGCGAACGCGTATATGAAGACGGCACGTTAAACCCTATGACTACAGTAGCCGGGCAAATTAAACGAAAAGGAGTTGGCGGCCCTGGTGCTCCGGATATAGCCTGGCAAACGGACAGTTATATTTTTAAAGGAGAAGTTGAGGAATGGTTTTCCCCTGAATTTACTTACCATACCTACCGCTACATGGAGATTTCAGGACTGGAAGTTGAGCCTGAACCGGAAGACATTAAAGGTCTGTTTTTTCACTCCAATGTGCCCGACTTGAACAGCTTTACCTGCTCTTCCGATTTATTAAATTCGATACAGGAAGCCACCGAAAGAACCTTTCTGGCCAACCTTATCAGCGTGCAGTCGGATTGCCCGGCCCGCGAAAAGTTTGGTTACGGAGGTGATATTAATGCAACCAGCGAATCGTTTATTTACAATTTCGACATGCAGGAATTTTACCGCAAAACCGTTTATGACTGGGTGGATGCCATGAACGACTCGACCTTTGTGGACACGGCTCCCTATACCGGAATCGCCTATTGTGGAATAAGCTGGGAGTCTGCTTTTCTTATCACGCAGTACTATCTTTATTTGTATTACAACGACACTGAAATTGTACAGGAACTTTACGAATTGAATAAAAAGTGGATGGAAAAAGCGGCCCGGCTTCATCCCGACGGAATGGTTGAAAGCGGGCTGAGCGACCATGAGTCGATGGAACCGGTGCCGGTGCAACTAACAGGGACAGCACATTACCTGCAATGTGCCCGGATTATGGAAACATTTGCCAGGGTGGTGGGTGACAAAGAAAATGAACAGAAATATGAAAAGCTTTCCGAAAAATTGAAAAACCTGATAAAAGCTGAATTCTGGGATAAACCTGTTACCGGGAAAATAAACCGGCAAACACTTTTTTCAACCCTTCTTTATCACGAGATTGTACCTGAAGATGAAAAAGATGCAGCCAAAGATTCTTTGTTGAACGCGGTTAAAAACGGTCCATCGGGCCATTTCAGCACCGGAATTTTTGGCACGAAATACATTCTGGAAACACTCTCAGAGCATCATTCCCCGGAAACGGTTTTTAACATTGTTAACAGCACAACTTATCCGGGCTGGGGGTTTATGATTGACCGGGGTGCCACAACCATCTGGGAAACCTGGAAAGAAAGCGACAATACCTATTCAAACTGCCATCCCATGTTTGGGACGGTAACCGAGTGGTATTACCGGTGGCTGGGCGGCATCCGGCCCGACCCGCAAAATCCCGGTTTTAAAGAGTTCATTTTGGCACCTGCAACTCCCGAAGATCTTGATTTTGTAAAATGCACCTATCAATCTCCCCACGGCGAAATTGTATCGAACTGGCAAAACACTGCAGAGAATTCTTACCACTACGAAATGAAAATTCCTGCCGGGAGCACTGCAAACGTCAAATTGCCGGTTGGTGATTTTCAATCCATTTCTGTTCAGAAAAACAACAGGGCTATCGAAGAAGGGGAAATTGAAGGTCTGGAGTCCGGAAGTTTTAAGCTGGATGAAGGGAACTACGTCATTATAGTTTCAGCAGGTGAAAGGAGTTAAAGTGCAAAACCATGCCAGGAAAAATAAAAAGAAAATTAATATGAATTTGAAAAATAATGAACTATGAGGTTAAAAAATTTTTACACGTATTTCCTTCTCGTTAGCACGCTATTTGCCTGCACAGGCACTGAGGAATCTGCAGATAAAAATCTTCCGGAAAATCCAAATATCCTTTTTATTGCCATCGACGACCTGCGACCTGAACTGGGTTGTTACGGAAACGACTACATTAAATCGCCCAACATCGACCGGCTGGCTGAAACCGGCGCGGTGTTTACCAACCACTATGTGCAGGTTCCCACCTGCGGAGCATCGCGGTACAGTTTGTTAACCGGTATGTTGCCCAAAACCAAAGGGCATTTGAGCAACGAAGCCTGCCACAATTTAATAGCAGGCAAACCCGAAACCGAAACGCCCGAGACCTTTATTCATCATTTGCGCCGAAACGGTTACTACACGGTAGGAATTGGAAAAATCAGTCATTATGTTGATGGATTGCTGTACGGTTATACTGATCCGGTTGGCACGGAATACGAACTGCCACACAGTTGGGATGAAATGCTTTTGAACTCAGGCAAATGGGGTACGGGCTGGAATGCCTTTTTCGGGTATGTCGACGGTGAAAACCGGCAAAGCATGAACAAACAAGTGAAACCCTATGAAATGGCTGATGTGCCCGATACCGGATATCCTGACGGACTCATTGCGGAACAGGCATTGGACAAACTGGGCGAACTGGCTAAAAAAGGGGAACCATTCTTTTTGGGTGTTGGTTTTTTTAAACCTCACCTGCCGTTTAACGCGCCAAAAAAATACTGGGATATGTACAATGAAGATGAGATTCCTTTGTCACCCAATCCGTATATTCCCGAAAATGTAAACAAGGCAAGTTTGCACGGAAGTGGCGAATTTAACGGTTACCAGTTGGGCGATGAAGAAGCCACACTTGATGGACCCGTCTCTGATGAATATGCCCGGAAACTGCGCCATGCATATTTTGCCTGTGTGAGTTACACCGACGCTCAGGTGGGCAAATTGCTGGATGAACTGGAAAAACAAGGGTTGGCAGAAAATACAGTTGTAGTCATCTGGGGCGACCACGGCTGGCATTTGGGCGATCACCTGGTGTGGGGAAAACATACCATTTTCGAGCGGGCGTTAAAAAGTGCCTTCATAGTAAATATTCCCGGAAAAACAAAAGGGAAATCAGTTGAAAAAGTTGTTAGCGCAGTCGATATTTATCCCACGCTGATGGATTTGTGCCATGTGGAAATGCCTCACGAAACAGATGGGAAAAGTTTAATGCCATTGCTCGCTAATCCGGTTGCCGAATGGGAAGATGCTTCTTTCGGTTACTTCAGAAACGGCATATCACTTCGAACTGACCGGTACAGGGTTACCAAATATTTCAGAAATGAGAAACCGGTAATTGAATTGTATGACCACCAAAAAGATCCTAATGAAACCAAAAATGTTGCAGAAGAATATCCTGAAATTGTGGAAAGTTTACTGCCAATTTGGGAGAGGGGGAATACCGGCTTATTCGATTAGGTTTCAGTTTATTGGTCTTGTGTTAAAATATATTAGTGTATAAAGAATTTCACAGGCGAACACAGATATTACGTCTTAAGATGTTTGTTTGACAAAAATTCTTACTATTTTTTAGGTAATTTTACCAGGTGCAATCAACAAGAAAAAAGAAAGTGAAAATTCTTTTTGAGTTTTTCTAAACAATTACAGGGTTTCACTGGTATTTCTATATACTATAAAAAAGACTAATATCTGCGCTATGAGACCATATATGTTCGGGGAATATTTTTCAAAGTTCATCAGAAGTTTCCGGTTTTTCCTTAGCAATAAAAATCATAATACACCTTTCATCTTAAAGAAAATCAGTTATGGCAATTTGTGGCTGATTAGTTTATTTATTTTTTTGGGAATCTTTCCAATAACTGCAGGATTAAGGAATGTGACCTTAAACGAAAATTACGCGCAGGCGGCTTCGGTAACCATTGCTTTGGATTCAGACAAATCAATGGTTACTCAGGAAGGTGAAACAATTACCTTATTTTATACTGTTACCAACAACGGTGATGAACCTTTGTCAGGAATTGAGATAACAGATAACCTTTTAGGTACAGTTGTGTACGATGAAAACTTACTGGAACCCGATAGCTCAAAGACATATAATGCTATTTACGAGGTTAAACAGGACGATATCTTTTTGGAGGATATTGTCATTGAGGCCATAGTTTCTGTATCTGAGGGTCCTTCGGACGAAGATGTCATAGCCTTGGCAGTTGTAAAAAATCCTTCAATAAAGGTACAAAAAGTACTTAACCCTTTAGGTCAGGTTTTTGATGAAGTAGAAGATGTAATAACCTACCGGATTTCCATGTTAAATGATGGGAATGTCCCGGTTTACAATCCGTTGGTTATTGATGCTGGAGCAACCAGTGGTCCTACTTACCAAAGCGGTGACGGAAATAATAACGGGATATTGAACCGCACTGAAACCTGGGTATATGAAGCAAGTTATGAAATAACACAATCTGACCTGAATCGCGGTTTTTATACGAATACTGCTGAAGGTTCTGGTTCTGCGGACACTAACGGCGACGGTCTTGGCGATACTGACGTTACGGATAGTGATTCCGAAACGGTAAATGCCAACCAGCAACCCAATTTGGCTGTTTCCAAAACTGCATCACCAACTACCTTTAATTCAGTAGGGCAGGAAACTACTTACACCATTGTTGTAGAAAATTCAGGAAATGTTGATCTTACCAATGTTACAGTAACCGACCCGTTGACAGGATTAAATACCACGATACCCAGTCTTGTCTCCGGTGAGCAACAGACATTCACAGAAAGCTACACCATCACTCAAGCCGATTTAAATGCAGGCAGTGTGGAAAATACGGCAACAGCTTCAGGCACTGCCCCTGACAATTCTACAATAAGTACAACCGACACAGAAACCATTGAAGCCATTCCAGGCAGCCAGCAACCTGCTTTGTCAATTACCAAAACAGGATCGCCAACAGATTTCAATTCAGCAGGCCAGCAGATTATCTATACCATCGAAGTAGAAAACACAGGCACAGTGGAACTTACCAATGTGGTGCTGACCGATGAATTTGCAGGTGGTGCTACCTTCGAAAGTGGTGATGACACGAATACAGGTGTACTTGATGTTGGTGAAACCTGGGTTTACAGTGCTGATTATTCAGTCACTCTGGCAGACATTGAAGCCGGAACGGATTTGGTTAATGTAGCAACAGTAGATACCGACCAGACGGATGTTCAGCAAGACGATGCAATTACTTTTTTCATCCAGGATGCCACACTTACAGTAGAGAAGATAGCCGACAAATCCAGTGTGAGTTCAGCCGGAGAAACCATTAATTATACGATTACGGTTGTCAATACAGGAAATGTAAATCTGACGAATGTAGTGCTGACCGATACTTTTGCCGGTGGTGCCACGCTTGACAGCGGCGACACCAATACGGACGGAGTTCTGGATACAGATGAAACGTGGATTTACACAGCCGATTATGAAGTCACTCAGGATGACATTGACGCCGGAACTGACCTGGTTAACGTTGCTTCAGTAGATACCGACCAGACCGACCCGGAAGAAGATGATGCAATAACAACCATCAGCCAGGAAGCGTCGTTAACGATAACCAAGGAAGCCGACAAATCCAGTGTGAGTTCAGCCGGAGAAACCATTAATTATACGATTACAGTTGTCAATACAGGAAATGTAAATCTGACGAATGTAGTGCTGACCGATACTTTTGCCGGTGGTGCCACGCTTGACAGCGGCGACACCAATACGGACGGAGTTCTGGATACAGATGAAACGTGGATTTACACAGCCGATTATGAAGTCACTCAGGATGACATTGACGCCGGAACTGACCTGGTTAACGTTGCTTCAGTAGATACCGACCAGACCGACCCGGAAGAAGATGATGCAATAACAACCATCAGCCAGGAAGCGTCGTTAACGATAACCAAGGAAGCCGACAAATCCAGTGTGAGTTCAGCCGGAGAAACCATTAATTATACGATTACAGTTGTCAATACAGGAAATGTAAACCTGACGAATGTAGTGCTGACCGATACTTTTGCCGGTGGTGCCACGCTTGACAGCGGCGACACCAATACCGACGGAGTGCTGGATACAGATGAAACGTGGATTTACGCAGCCGATTATGAAGTTACACAGGCTGACATTGATGCCGGAACTGATTTGGGAAACATTGCATCTGTTGACACCGACCAAACCAACACAAATGAGGATAATGCGATCACAACTATCAGTCAGCAACCTGAATTAACTGTAACCAAAACTGCAACATCTTCAACTTACAGTTCAGTTGGTGAAGAAATTACCTATTCAATTGAAGTGGAAAACACAGGAAATTTAACTATTTCCGGTATTAATGTATCTGACCCACTTACGGGATTAAACACTACCATAAATAATCTCGCCCCGGGAGAATTACAGACTTACAATGTTTCCTATTCAATTACCCAGGCTGATTTAAATTTGGGAAGTGTTGTCAATACGGCCACTGCTTCGGGTTCCGATCCCAACAATGTAACAGTAACAGCATCTGATTCTGAAACTGTTACTGCCAATCAGCTACCCGGATTAACTTTAACTAAAAACGCTTCACCTTCTTCGTACAGTGCCAGAGGAGATATTATCACCTACACAATAGTGATTGAAAATACCGGGAATATTACCATTTCCGATATCACTATCAGTGATCCTTTAACCGGCTTGAGTTCCAGCATCAACACCCTGCAACCCGGAGTTAAACAAACTTACACTGAAACTTATGAGATTAAGCAATCCGATATAAATGCTGGAAGTTTAACCAACACCGCAAGTGCTTCGGGCACCGACCCGGAAAATAACACAATAAATGCCAGTGATACTGAAACCGTAAACGCCAGTCAGCAATCAGGATTAATTGTAACTAAAAATGCTTCATCATCGGCCTATAATTCAGCCGGTGAAGAAATCACTTATACAATTGAAGTGGAAAACACTGGAAACGTTACCCTTTCGGATGTTTTAGTAACTGACCCGTTGACAGGAATGGCTGAAAATATTGCCAGCCTCTCGCCAGATGAAAAACAGACATATACTGAAACGTACACCATTACTCAAACCGATATGAATTCGGGAAGTGTTACCAACACTGCAACTGCTGAAGGAACCAATCCCGATAACGAAACCGTAAGTGCGAGTGATTCTGAAACCATCACCGCAAATCAACAACCTGGTTTAGCCATTGCAAAAAATGCAACACCTTCAACTTTTAGCTCAGCAGGTCAGCAAATTACATATAATATTATAGTTGAAAACACGGGAAATGTAACCCTCACAAATGTTCAGGTGACTGACCCGCTAACAGGTTTGAATTCAACCATAACCAGTTTAGCTCCGGGAGAAGACCAAACATTTACTGAAACCTACACTATCACCCAATCCAACTTGAATTCCGGAAGTGTAACCAACACCGCTAATGCATCGGGAACCACGCCTGATAATTCCACGGTTACTGCCAGCGATTCGGAAACGATTACTGCCAGTCAGGAACCAGGGCTTACTTTAACCAAAACTGCTACACCAAAAACCTATACTGCTGTGGGAGAGGAAATCAGTTATAATATTGAAGTGATAAACAGCGGGAATGTTACCGTTAGCGATATTTTAGTTTCCGATCCGCTTACAGGTTTGAATTCACCTATTACCAGTTTAGCACCCGGTGCATCACAGACTTTTACTGAAATCTACAATATCACACAGTCTGATTTGAATTCGGGAAGTGTAACCAACACAGCTAATGCATCGGGAACCACACCGGACAATTCAACGGTTACTGCCAGCGATTCGGAAACGATTACTGCCAGTCAGGAACCAGGGCTTACTTTAACCAAAACTGCTACACCAAAAACCTATACTGCTGTGGGAGAGGAAATCAGTTATAATATTGAAGTGATAAACAGCGGGAATGTTACCGTTAGCGATATTTTAGTTTCCGATCCGCTTACAGGTTTGAATTCACCTATTACCAGTTTAGCACCCGGTGCATCACAGACTTTTACTGAAATCTACAATATCACACAGTCTGATTTGAATTCGGGAAGTGTAACCAATACAGCTAATGCTTCGGGAACTACTCCTGATAATTCCACGGTTACTGCCAGCGATTCAGAAACTATTACTGCCAGCCAGCAACCCGGGTTGACTGTCATCAAAACTTCTACAGCAGAAACCTTCACTTCTGTGGGGGAGGAAATCAGTTATAACATTGAAGTGATAAACAGCGGAAATGTTACCGTTAGCAACATTTCAGTTACCGATCCGCTAACAGGTTTGAATTCAACCATAACCAGTTTAGCACCCGGTGCATCACAGACTTTTACTGAAATCTACACCATCACACAGTCTGATTTGAATTCGGGAAGTGTAACCAACACCGCTAATGCATCGGGAACCACACTGGACAATTCCACGGTTACTGCCAGCGATTCGGAAACTATTACTGCCAGCCAGCAACCCGGTCTGATTGTGTCTAAAACAGCAGAACCCTTAACATACAGTGCAGTTGGCGATGTTATTACTTACAATATTGAAGCAGAAAATACAGGAAATGTAAGCATCTCCGAAATCGCATTAGTGGATGCTGTTCTTGATTTTAATGAGTTGATTTCAGTTCTTTTGCCGGGAGAATCAGTTTCTTATTCTGTTTCATACTCTATTACACAGGAAGATTTGGACACTGGTTTTGTAACCAATAGTGCAACTGGCTCAGGGAAAGATCCGAATGGCGAGACAGTGGAAGGAAATGGTTCAATTACCATTCAGGCAGAACAAAATCCTGAATTGGTTGTGACTAAAACCGCTTTGCCGGAGAATTTTGCAAATGTGGGTTCTGAAATTGAATACACAATAATAGTTGAGAATACTGGGAATGTTACTGTTTCAGATATAGAAGTAATCGATTTATTGATTGGTTTGAATGACGTTTCCCCTTCTTTACCTCCCGGAGACACTATTACTTACAAGGAAACCTATGAGGTTACTCAATCAGATTATAACATTGGAAGTGTTATTAATACCGTTACGGTTTCCGGATCCGCACCTGACAATACACAGGTGAATGCAGAGTTTGCGTTAACTATAAATGCGCTGGGACCTCCTGTCGCCGCTAATGATGCCAGTTCAGATAATATTTCAGGGAATAGTGTTACTCTAAATATCCTGGCCAATGACAAACTCCATGACGGCGGAAATGCAACACCCGGTTTGGTGACTATTGATCTGGATACAGGACAGTCTGGCGTACAAAATGAATTAATTGCAGATGGTGAAGGAAGCTGGACATATAATTCAACTTCCGGGCAGGTTATATTTAATCCTGTTGCCGGTTTTACTACCGATCCATCGCCAATTACATATAGATTAACAGAAAATTTAACGGGCAGGAACGATAATGCAACAATAACAGTTCAATATAATAAGGGAGAGCCTTTTGCAATCAATGATACCAGTGAAGGTAATAAACCCGGCAGCAGCGCTTCTTTAAATATTTTGGACAATGACATGCTAAGTGATGGTACACAGGCTCTGCTTATTTTGGTTTCCGTTGATATTCAGCCTCTTGTAGAAGGAGTTCAAGCAGAACTAAAGGTTGAAGGTGAAGGAAACTGGAATTACAATGCGTTAACCGGAATAATTTCGTTTACCCCCGAACCTGGTTATACGGTCGATCCAACGCCGCTAACTTATTTACTAACTGAAATTTTGACTGGACTTAGCGATGAAGGAATTGTAATAATTAAATACGATAAGGAACCCCCTGTTGCTTCGGATGATATTATTTCGGGAGGGAATCCGGGCGAAACTGTAGATATCAACATTCTGGCAAATGACAATCTTAGCGACGGCATTGCTGCATTGCCCACACATGTGACTGTTGATCTCAATCCGGAGAATGGTGGAATTCAATCTGAACTTGTTGTTGCAGACCAGGGCACGTGGAATTATAATTCTGAATCGGGATTTGTAACTTTTACCCCTGAAACAGGATTTACTGTATCTCCTTCGCCAGTTTCATATATTTTAACTGAAAATCTTACTGGTTTAAGTGATACAGCAAATATTACTGTTTCATACAACGAAGAACCACCTGTTGCCAATGATGATTTTAGCCCCGGAAACTCTCCGGGTTCAAGGGCCTCTGTCAATATTTTGAGCAACGACAGGTTAAGCGACGGTACTCCCGCAATTTCTGCCCTGGTAACCGTAGATATCGATCAAACAACAGAAGGGAATCAAAATGAATTGATTGTGGAAGGACAGGGAACCTGGGGTTATAACACTTTAACCGGGGTTGCTGCATTTAATCCTGAAGATGGTTTTACAACTGATCCTGACCCCGTAACATATACACTTACGGAGAATCTTACCGGTTTGAACGATAATGCATTAATTACCTTTGGTTATAATGAAGAAGCACCTGAAGCAGTTAATGATACGAGTACCGATAATACTCCGGGAGAACCTGTTTCCGTTAATATTCTGTCGAACGATAAACTAAGCGATGGCTCACCCGCACTACCTGAGCAGGTTATTGTTGATATTGATCCATTGACAGATGGAATTCAGATTGAAATATCGGTTGAGGATGAAGGAAGCTGGGTTTTTGATGAGGTATCCGGCGTTATTACATTTACACCGCTTTCATTTTTCTTTTCAGATCCTACGCCGTTGGTTTACCGTTTATCTGCAAAGGAAAATCCAGGGTTATATGCCGAAGCATCCGTTTTCATTTTTATCAATCAATCAATGCTAACATCATCTGTTAGTTTGGTAAAAAGGGAACAATACAATCCCGCCAGCGGAACAATTCAATACTCTTTTGAAGTCATAAATACCGGTGAAACAGCACTTTGGGATGTTGAAATTGATGATGAGCGAATTGGAATTACCGGCCTTGAAGTAGTTCCCGATACCCTCTTGCCGGGTTCAATGGGAACCGCAACCGCTACCTATAAAATTTCACAGGCCGACATTGATGCCGGAGGGGTAACCAATTCTGCGAGAGTAAGGAGTTTTAATTTGAGAGGAGATTCGGTAGAAGATGATTCAGGAAGTGAACCTGACAATGACGATCCCACAGTTACTTCCTTCGAACAAAATCCATCGGTTTATATTGAAAAAGAGGCTGTTCTATCTGTTGACGAAGTAGCTTTGGGCGATGTGGTCAGTTTCAGTATAAGTGTTGAAAATACCGGAAATGTAACCTTATTTAATGTTTTGGTTGAAGACCCTTTAACTGGTTTTGAACAGGAAACAGAGCAACTTCTTGCGGGCGAATCATTAAGTTTTACAACAGAATATACCGTTCAGATAGCCGACGAAACAGAAGGACAGTTCAATAATGTGGCCATGGTATCTGCCAGTACGCTCAACGGTTCGCTGGTTGAAGCATCATCCACTGTAACGGTTCAGGTTGAACGATGTGAGTTGGTTATTCCAACAGGTTTTTCTCCAAACGACGACGGAATACAGGATAACTGGAGAATTACATGTTTGGAAAGTTATCCCGATGCAAGAGTTGAAATATACAACCGCTGGGGAAATCTGGTATTTGAAAAAGACAATTTTGGAAATTCAGAAGTGCATGGCACCGATGCCTGGTGGGACGGGTACTCCTCAAAAAAATGGACATTCGGTAACGATAAAATGCCAGCCGGTACCTACTTTTTTATTTTAGATTTGAAAGATGGAAACGAGCCACATACCGGTCACTTGTTCCTGAACAGATAATTTTGGAGCGATATGAAAACGAGAGAAAATATGAGCTACATAAGGAAAATTACATGGAACCTGTTTCTTTTACTGTTGCTTTTTACAAACAGAAGTGAAGCACAGCAGGACCCCATGTTTACACAGTATAATTTCAATATTCAATCCTATAATCCAGCCTATGTTGGAACATGGGAAAATGCAGGGTTTTTAGTTCTGGGGCGCCACCAGTGGGTAGGCATGTCGGGGGCTCCAACAACATATACCCTTTCTTTTCAAACACCTGTAAAATTTCAAAATTTTGCTTTGGGTATGAATATTATTGCTGACAAAGTTGGTTTTGAAAAACGACTGGGTGCAAATTTCGATTATTCTTACCGGTTAAGAATTACAAATAAAACGAATCTACGTTTGGGAATTAAAGCTGGTGTAACAACTTATACCAATAACCTGACCGAATACACTGGTTATCCGGGCGACCCTGAAGATCCGATGTTTATGACGGATTTTGAGACGAAATTTATGCCCAATTTTGGTATTGGTGCGTTTCTTTCCAACGAAATATTTTATGTGGGGATTTCTTCTCCCAAAATATTAAAAACAGATTTTCAGAATAATTTCAGCAACTTTTCCACAACGGCTGAATTGCGACATTTTTTCCTTATTGGCGGTTATGTTTTTGAACTTTCGGATTACCTGCAGTTTAAGCCAACCTTTTTGGCCCGAACTGTTTGGGGCGCACCAGCAGTTTTCGATTTTACGGCTAATTTTTTACTGGGTGAAAAAGTTTGGCTGGGCGCCAATTACCGTACCGGCGATTCTTTTGGTTTTGTAGGACAGTGGATTTTCGAGAATTTAAGGCTAGGATACGGATTTGATTATTCAACTACACCGTTGCAATCGTTTCATAACGCCACGCACGAAGTAATGGTTTCATACGAATTGCCGACTCGTCGTAGGTTTAGTTCGCCCAGAATGTTTTAGCCCGGAAAATGAAAGAATTTCAGAATATGATAAGAATTTTTGCAATTATACTCTTGGTTTGTATTGGACTCCCCGATGTCTTAAATGGTCAGTCATCAGGATTTTTCGATTATATTGATTACCGGATTACACCCCTTGCTTCAATAAATTCTGTTGAAAGTGATATTTCGCCTCTGATTGTTGAAGGTGAATTGTATTTTTCTTCTGTAAGGGAAGAGTTTTTTGGGGATGAAAAGCGCCAGGAACAAAATGCCATGTTTTATGATATCTATCGTGCAGAAATCGACGATAAAGGTAATCCGGTAACTGAACGTGAATTGGTTCCCGGTTTTGGAGAATTGTTTCACGAAGGGCCCGCTGCGTGGTGTAAAAAAACAGGTGAATTATTTGTTACTCTCAACAACAGGTCTGAAGGGTCAAATTTGTCGGCGAGGCGTAAAGTTAATTTACGATTGGTTATTATGAAAGAGTTTAACGGAGAATGGGTGATTACACATTTCCGACGGCCAAGAACCAATATTGAAGTAAATGATTTAAATGAAATAGAATGGGTAGTGACACAGGATTTTCCATTTTATAGTCCTGAGTATAATTTTGCTCATCCTGCCATAAGTATAACGGGAGATACCCTGGTTTTTTCAAGCGATATGGATGGTGGATTTGGAAAATCCGATTTGTATATGTCAATCCGGGAAGAAGGGCAGTGGAGTGAGCCGGTAAATTTGGGTGAAGAAATAAATACGGCTGGCAATGAAATGTTTCCTACCTTTGGGCCCGGCGGAATGCTACTGTTTTCATCCGATGCGTTGGAACCCAATTTCGGGCAGCTTGATATTTATTATATAAAAATTTCCAACGAAAATAAACCAGTAAACCTGGGGGAGAAGGTTAACTCACCTTCTGATGATTTTGGATTAACCATTCATCCCTCCGGAAGGTTTGGCTACTTTTCATCCAATCGAGATTTCAGAAGAAAAGATGATATTTATTTTATTGAATTAATTCCCCAACTTATACATGTAAGTGGAAAAGTCATTACAATTCATAATCAACAAGAAGTGGAAGATGCAATGGTTTACCTGGAAGATTGTAATGGGAATAGAATACAATCAATAGTATCTGGAAATGATGGCAATTTCGAATTTGCTGTTCCAATAGGAAAATGCTATCAGGTATATGCTGATAAAGAAGGTTTTGTGTCAGAAAAAGTTCCTGTTTCAGGAGATGGATTTATTGAATTGACCTTGCAACAAATTTTTAATTACCAGGTTGTTGTAAAAGATTTTGAAAATGGAAATGCTGTAAATGATGCGATATTGTTCTGCAATGATTCGAACTGGAAGTCGGATTCATCTGGTGTTATTGAAATTGAATTCGACAGCATTTTTAATTGCCCGGTTCGGGTAAGTAAAACAGGTTATTTTGACTATACATTTGATCTTAATCCGAAACGATTCGTACCCGGCTCTGAAATTACAGATACCCTCTGGCTTTTCAGAAAAGAAACTGGTAGAGCTTTTTTAATGAAATCAATTGATTTTCATATTGATATGTGGATGATAATGCCAAAGTCAGAACCAGAACTGAACCAATTGGCGAAACTAATGGAAGACAATCCAACCTTGCAAATTGAAATTAGTTCGCATACAGACAGCAGATTGGAAGACTATTACAATTTATGGATTAGTCAGAAACGGGCTGATTCGGTTTTGGAATACCTGGTTCAAAAAGGGATTGCCAAGGATCGAATAAATGCAGTAGGTTATGGCGAAACCCGGCTGTTGAATCGTTGTGCCAATGGAGTTATTTGTTCCGAAGAAGAACATCTGGTTAACCGGCGAACTGAATTTGTAATTTTGGAATATTAGCAAAAATAAAACGGAAATGAAGAATCGGACCTGAGAAATAAAAACTACAATTTTATTATTATGAACCACAAAACTATCATTTCAGTATTTGCAATGGGCTTAACATCTGTTTTTATCGGTTGCAACAAAGAAATGCACCATAATCAAAAACCACCCAATATTGTTTTAATTCTGGCCGATGACATGGGTTGCGCACAACTCGGTTGTTATGGCAGTAATTTTTACCAAACACCCCACATTGATCATTTGGCAAGCGAAGGAATACTTTTTACAAACGCCTATGCCGCTGCTGCCGTTTGTTCTCCAACGCGAGCCAGTATATTGACCGGAAAATATCCGGCCCGGTTGCATTTAACCGATTTTATTGCCGGAAATAACCGCGACGATTATCCGTTAAGCCAGCCCGAATGGCAGAAGTTTTTACCGCTCGAAGAAATAACTTTTGCCGAGGTACTTAAAGAAAACGGATACAAAACAGCACATTTCGGGAAATGGCACTTGAGCCCTGAAAAAACACCGCCTGAAAGTTTGCCATTTAATCCTGATAGACAGGGTTTCGACGAGCATTTTGTTACCTACAAACCTTCCGGAGATTTGGCGCAAACCTGGCAGGATGCAGAAATGGATGCGCACAATGTGGATACCATTACCAGCCTTTCTATTAATTTTATGGAAAGAAACCGGAAAAATCCGTTTTTCCTGTTTGTTTCGCATAATACCATTCATGATCCGCTGAAAGAACGTGCAGAAAAAATCCGGAAATATGAAAACATGTCCGCTTCAAGCGAACCGGAAAATCATCCAATAATTGCAGCTATGGTTGAGCGGCTCGACAAAAGTTGTGGAAAAATATTCGAAAAGATAAAGGAACTCGGATTGGAGAACAACACCATTGTTATTTATTATGCCGACAATGGCGGAAAACATGCCTATGCAGCACAAACTCCTTTTCGTGCTGGCAAAGGATGGTTGTATGAAGGCGGCATCAGGGAACCGTTGATTGTGAAGTGGAAAGATGTTGTAAAACCAGGTACTTCATCAGAATCGTTAGTCATTTCATACGATTTCTTTCCCACATTTCGGGAAATGGCTGGAATAGGAGAACCTGCTTTTGAAAATACTGATGGAAAAAGTTTTGTTCCTATATTAAAAAATCCGCAGACAGAAATTCATCAAACACTTTTCTGGCACTATCCGCATTATCATCAGGGATCGGGAATGGTTCCGGCAGGCGCCATCAGAAGTGGCAATTGGAAACTGATTGAATGGTACGAAAAAAGTTTGTTGGGCGAACAGGAATCGGCTTACGAATTGTACGATTTGGAAACGGATATAGGGGAAACAAAAAACCTGGCAGACAGCCTGAAAGCAAAAACGACAGAACTGGCCGGTGACTTGCAAAAATGGCGGGAAGATGTAGGCGCTCAGATGCCGGTTCCAAATGATTAAAACGTTGAAAATTAGAAAAAGAATAGATAAAATGGTTATCAAAATTTTAAAATTGGTTTTTGTTTTAGGAGTAACATCCATATTTATAACAGGATGTGGAGAAAAGGAATCAACATTTGTACGCCCCAATATTGTGCTGATTATGGCGGATGACATGGGCTATGAATGTGTTGGCGCCAATGGAAATACAGAATATGAAACCCCAAATCTTGACAGGTTGGCAGCTTCGGGGATACGTTTTGAACATTGCTATTCACAACCGCTTTGCACTCCTTCACGGGTAAAAATAATGACTGGAAAATACAATTTCAGAAACTATGAGGATTTTGGATACCTGAATCCGGCTGAAAAAACATTCGGAAATTTGATGAAAGAAGCGGGTTACGAGACTTTTATTGCCGGAAAATGGCAATTGAACGGTTTAAACAGAAATAATCCCGGAAACCAGGATGTAACCCGGCCAAATCATTTTGGATTTGATGAATATTGCCTGTGGCAATTGAACAGAACACGTGCCGAGGGGGAAAGATATGCGAACCCGTTATTGACGCAAAATGGAAACGACTTGCCCCGGAACCCGCAGGAATATGGCCCGCAGGTTGTCGCTGATTATTTAACCGATTATATAGAACGGAAAGCAGGGAAACCGTTTTTTATTTACTATCCTATGCTGTTGCCGCACGATCCGTTTGTTCCCACACCCGATTCACCGGAATGGGCAGAT
>NZ_JAWLCI010000040.1:0-45611 GCF_041687215.1 Mariniphaga sp. | reverse complement strand
AAAACCAAGAGACACCGAAGGATAAAAGAACGAACGGTTATCTCGTGGCATTTGTGAAACAATATCGTTCCTGCCAGTAGCATTCAAAAACAACATAGATCTCCAGGATAAGGCCAAACTTCCAAATACGCCAACATCACGGAAAGAGTTTTGAGATTCATCGGCAGTAACAATATTGGCATTTCCAATGTGGTTCCAGCCTCCAAAGTTAAAATCTGTACCCGACTCAGAATAACCCTTGCTGCTGCTATGGTTCAACTCATTTCCCAACATAACATTAAATTCCAGGTCTTCGTTGATCATCCAGTCGAAATTGGCAGTTGCTGTGGAGTTGAAAAGCGCGTATGTAGTTCCATAATTATCAATAACACCTTTTGAGTTTCCACGGGCCCCAAAGCCGAAAATGTCCTGCAGGTGTGTTGTGTATGTATCAGCACCTGCCTGATACCGAATACTGAAATCCATTCCGTCACTTAGACTTGTGGTGAAATTTACAAAACCGTTACCAAAAAAACGTTCTGTTTCTTCATTGAATTTATTGTTATCAGGAATCCAGTATGAGTTATCGAAAGAACCGCCACGGAAATAGATTTGACGGTATGGGTTTCCCGGATAATGATAGGGAGTTCCTTTCAAATCGTAACTGCGCGGAGCAGCCAGAACACCAGTTAATGAACCATCGTTGGCGCCAGACAATTTATCGATATTACTTTTTGAATAATTGGCACTGTAACCCACTTTAAAATTTTTGTTGAGGTTCCGTTCACCTGCTGCTTTTGCATTGTAGCGGCTCATTCCGGTTGCCAGCGCAATACCACTTTGATCGGTAACGCTCAAACCCAAAGCGAAGTTTCCTTCCTGTGTTGCCTGCGAAACATTGATATTGTTTGAAGTGGTGTAGCCAGTCTGGAAGTAATCTTCCCAGGCGTTGTGAATCTCAGGTGTTTTCCATGGATTCAAACCGGCCTGTTCCCACTGGGGAACATAAAATTTACCTTGTTGCATTCCGTCACGTTGCGTGAACTGGTTGTCGGTATTTCCACCGCGAGCAGGGTCATTGGGTAAATCAGTAATTTTAGGTCCCCATGAAAAGGATGTAGTTGGAGCATAAGTTCCGTAACTACCCTGAGCATAGGTTGTCTGGTATTCCGGAGTACGGGAAACCACATCAAAACTGCTGTTGTGGTTAATGGTAACAACCGGTTTGCCAACAGCCATTCCACGGCCACTTTTTGTGGTAATAAGAATTACCCCGTTTGAAGCACGGATACCATAAAGAGCGGCTGCTGCCTGACCTTTCAAAATGTCGATACTTTCAATATCGGCAGGATTTATGTCGAGTGCGCGGTTTGCAACATCAGCACCGGTAACACTGTTTCCGGTTGAGTAAGGCGAAGTTGAAGCAATGGGCATACCGTCCACAACATAAAGTGGCGTGTTGTTTCCGGTAAAAGACCGGGCTCCCCTGATAACCATCTGCGACGATGCACCAGGCATACCGCTGGAGGGCTTGATATCCACCCCGGCAATTTTTCCCTGCATTGCTCCAAGTAAATTCGTATTACCGGTACGAACAATATCTTCCTCAGCAACTGCCTGTACCGAATAACCCAGGGCTTTTTTATCTTTTCTGATACCCAGGGCGGTAACCACAACCTCGTCAACCCCAATGGTTTGAGGCTGCATAACCACATTAACAGTTGTTCTGCCGGCAATGGCAACCTCCTGGCTGGCCATGCCAACAAAAGAGAAAACAAGGTTTTGGGATTCCTCAGGAACCTGCAGGGAAAAATTACCATCTATGTCGGTAACTGTTCCGAGTGTTGTTCCTCTTACTACAATCGAAACTCCGGGAATAGGAGCATTGTCCTCACCTGAGGTAACCTTTCCGGTTACCACCCTGGTTTGGGCATGTGCTGCCAAAGTTCCCATGAAAAGGAGAATCGAGAAAAAAAACGCAATCTTTTTCATAGAAATAGTTTTAAATTTAAAATATTAAACAGCAATTAATCTTTTTTTTTACAACTAAACATAATTAAAGAACTATAATATTACGCGTAACATGAAACTTTAAAAGGCCAGGAGGAAGTGTTAAATCTACGAAGGGTAATTGTAAAAATAAGAAGAGTGAGTTTTCCTCCTGGCTTGAATATTTTTCAATTTGTTTTCTGGATTATCCATTGATTAAATTAATATTAAACTGGTAATTTTTTCATAGATATTAGTTTTAAGTTAGAAATTTAACAGACATCGTTATTTTGGTTTTTACGTTTTTACTTTAAAGAAAAATAAAATCTTCAAAAAAATTTATGATTTATAAAAATTACCCTAAGTCAAAAAAACAATTATAAAACACTTTAAACAATTGTTAAAAAATACTAAATACAAATTTTAAAAAAAGAATTGGATAAAAAAAAAGAAAGTGACTGTTTTTTAGCAGGGAATTTCGATTGAAAAAAATTAATCAATCTGTGTATTATAATATTTGCTCCAGGTCAACAATTTCCCGCAATGCGTAAACTTTATTAGAATAATTATTTACCTGACTGCTAATTGTTTGAATTGAATATGCCGAATCCAGCCAAGCCGCATCTATTCCAAACCGAAGCGCGCCAATAATATCCGTTTGATAATCATCCCCAATCATTAAACTGGTCTCTTTTTTTGCATTGGACGATTTTATGGCATGTTCAAATATCTTTTGCGATGGCTTAGGTGCTTTAATATCCTCAGAAATATAAACTTTTGTAAAATATTTTTGCAATCCTGACATTTCCAGTTTTTTCAACTGCACCTCCCTAAAGCCATTGGTAATAATATATAAAGAATATCCTCTAAGAATAATATAATCCAGCACCTCACGCGCCCCTTCCACAAGATTTGTTTGAAAAGGCATTTCAGTAAGATAAAACAGATTCATTTCCAAAGGATCAATTCCGGTAATTCCCAACTCTTTAAAAGTTTGCTCAAAACGTAATCTTTTTAATTCCTTTTTAATCACCTTTCCCTCCCGGTATTCGCTCCATAATTGTTTATTGTGTGTTGAATAGGAATCGTAAAATGATTCAAAACCAATTCCTTTTTCCTTCAGGTTGAAATGAGAAAGGGTTTTTCGCATGGCCATTTGCGAGTTCTGTTCAAAATCCCAAAGCGTATTATCCAGATCAAAAAAAAGGTGGGTATATCTTTTTTTCATTGGTCTTTTTCCTTCTTCGGCCTTCCTTCCAACACAATTACAATTTCACCTTTAGGCTGATGTTCAGTATAATATTGCTGAAGTTCGGTAACAGTTCCTCTTTTTATTTCTTCGAAAAACTTGGAGAGTTCACGGCAAACACAGGCATTTCTGTCCTCTCCAAAAAATTCTGCAAATTGTCCCAGTGCTTTTGCCAACCTGAAAGGCGATTCATAAAAAACCATGGTGCGGGTTTCTTCCGAAAGTTCTTTTAACCTTTTTTGCCGCCCTTTTTTTTGCGGCAGGAAACCTTCAAAAACAAAACGGTCGGTAGGCAGGCCCGAAACCGCCAGCGCCGGAATTAATGCTGTTGCACCGGGCAGACATTCCACTTCAATTCCATTTTCAACACAAGCCCTGACCAGCAAAAAACCGGGATCGGAAATTCCGGGAGTGCCTGCATCGGAAATCAATACAACTGTCTTCCCTTCATTTAATTTTGAAATGACCATTCCCAGCGATTTATGCTCATTAAATTTGTGGTGTGGTGTGAGTTTTTTTTCTAAACTGAGGTGGTTCATGAGTTTGGAAGAAACTCGCGTATCTTCGGCCAGAATCATATCAGCCTGTTTCAACACAACGATAGCCCGCAGGGTGATGTCGTCGAGATTACCAATGGGGGTTGGCACCAAAATTAATTTACCTGATTCACTCATTGATAAACCGACGTTTGACCAGATTCACAAATTTCAGGCTGGTTTCGTTTCTTTTCCATTTAAAGTTGTTGCGCAGGTATTCCACGGCTTCTTTAATGTTTGGCTTCGAATCGAGTGCTTTCACCGCTTCCAGAAATTTCTGGTTGTCGCCGTCGAACAATTCCCTGATATACAAAAACCGGTCGTTTATACCAATGGCAGACTGGATGCTGCTTACCGGACGGTTCGACAACTTGAATTCCAATTTGTTCTGGTCATTTATCAGGTCATTTACCGACTTTCCTTTTAGAAAACTGTCGCCCAACCGCGAAACCGCTTCAACCTTTTCAATTTCTTCTTCAAGCATATCATCGTCAGACTTGCTTTCAGAATCATCCTCAGTTTCTTTATTTTCAGTTTCTTCCTGAACAGTAACACCTGGTGCTTTTGATTTTACCGGCTGCGGTTTTGGCTTTTCGTAATGAAGTTCTTCCTGTTCAGCCTTTTTTGTATCATCAGTTTCATCTGACTTTTCATCCTGAACCGGCTTTTCAACAACTTCTTGCTTTTCAGTTTTTTCCGGTTTTTCTGTACTCATTTTCGGCTCAAGAGGTATTGATTCCGAAACTTCCTCATTTTTAGAACCAAACAATTGCAAAAGCTGTAAAATTCCTCTGGCGCGGGTATGAACAAATTCCATTTCAAGGGCATCGAATTTTTTGCTTGTCTTTATTTCAGCAATCAATTCCTCCAATTCGCCCATATCTTTCAACAAAATTTTTACGAGTTTTTTATTTTCCATTTCTTTGCCGGGCTATTCTTTTTAAAGATTAATTTTGTAAAAATACTAATTTTAATTGCTTATTCATCGAACGCTAAATGTTTATTGAAAGAGATGTAAACAGTCAAAAGAAGCAAGGCAGCATTGAGGTTGTAACCGGCTCCATGTTTTCAGGAAAAACCGAAGAATTGATTCGCAGGTTGAAACGAGCAAAGTTTGCCCGGCAGAAAGTGGAAATTTTCAAACCAACTGTTGATGTGCGTTATTCCGAAACCGAAGTGGTATCGCACGACGAAAATGCCATTCGTTCTACCCCGGTAGATAACTCTTCGAATATTTTAATGTTATCGGCTGATGTGGATGTGGTTGGAATTGACGAAGCCCAGTTTTTCGACAAAGGGCTGGTTGATGTTGTGGTAAAACTGGCTAACATGGGAATCAGGGTTATTGTTGCCGGGCTCGACATGGATTTTAAAGGAGCGCCGTTTGGCCCCATGCCGGGCATTATGGCGGTGGCCGATCATGTTACAAAAGTTCATGCTATATGTGTTCGGTGTGGCAGCATTGCCCAGTTTTCACACCGTTTCTCAAAAAAAGAGCAAGTGGTTTTACTGGGCGAAAAAGACGTTTATGAACCTTTGTGCCGCAGTTGCTATTTAAAAAGTTAAAAAAAGCCCCTCCCTCCCGATAGCTATCGGGACTCCCCCAAATGGAGGTGAAAGAAAAGAATTATTAAACGATGATTGATTATACCATACGACAAATAGCACAAATTGTAGAAGGGAAACTCTTTGTTCCGCCGGATTTTCAGGATAAAAATATTGAACAGGTTGTTACTGACAGCCGCACTTTTTTCAGAAGCGAAAATGCTTTGTTTTTTGCTTTAAAAGGCCCGCGCAACAACGGTCACGCATTTATTTCCGACCTGCATGCTCGCGGATTAAAAGCCTTTGTGGTTTCCCAGCCGGAAATAATTTCGGAAAAAGCAGCGTTTATTTTAGTTGAAAACACCACTATTGCCCTGCAAATGCTGGCAGCGCATCGCAGGAGCAGCTTTCAGTTTCCCGTAATTGGAATTACCGGCAGCAACGGAAAAACCATTGTGAAAGAGTGGCTGCACGAGTTGCTTTCTGAAGAATTCAAGGTTGTTCGCAGTCCGAAAAGTTACAATTCACAAATTGGAGTGCCGCTTTCTGTTTTGTTGATGGACTCCCATTTTAATCTCGGAATTTTTGAAGCCGGCATTTCGCAACCGGGAGAAATGGAAAAGCTGGCCGGCGTTGTTCAACCCGAAATTGGCATTCTAACGAACATTGGCGATGCCCACCAGGAAAATTTCAATTCGAAACAACAAAAAACAGAAGAAAAACTGAAGCTGTTTGGAAACACACAAAAGCTGATTTTTTGTGCAGATGACGAAAAAATAGCCACGCTTGCCTTGCAATTTTGCACGGTACAGAACATTAAACCGGTTAGCTGGTCTTTGGAAAACCGGGAGGCAACTATTCATTTTAAACAGCGGACAGAAAACGGTTTCGATAGGCTTGAAGCAAAAATTGGTGATAAATCTTATCATTTTCAAATTCCTTTTACCGATATTTCCTCCACTGAAAATGCCTGCCATTGTTTTGCTGCTGTTCACACTCTTTCAAAAAATCCGGAAAAAATCCTGCCGCGTTTCAGTCAACTTGCCCCGGTGGCCATGCGGCTTGAAATAAAACAGGGAATCAACAACTGCCTGCTGATAAACGACTACTACAACTCCGATTTAACGTCGCTTTCCATCGCCCTTTCGGTTTTGCACCAGCAGGCAAAAAAGGGGCATTTAAAAAAGCTGGTTATTCTGTCCGATATTCAACAAACCGGTTTGCCTCAAAATGAATTGTACCATCAGGTTAATCAGTTGCTGGAACAATGGGGTATTGGCGAACTGACGGGAATCGGCCCCGGAATATCATCCAATGCCAATTCTTTTTCAATGGGAAAAATGTTTTACGATTCCACCAAATCATTTGAAAACAACGTAGCACGTTACCGTTTTAAAGATTCGGCCATTCTTATAAAGGGAGCGCGTTCATTTACTTTTGAAAAAATTTCTGCATTGTTGCAGCAAAAAGCCCATCAAACGGTGTTGGAAATCGATTTGAATGCGCTGGTGAACAACCTCAATATTTTCAAGAGCCTGTTGTTACCTTCCACAAAAATAATGGTGATGGTGAAAGCTTTTTCATATGGCAGCGGCGATGTGGAAATTGCCAAATTGCTTCAATTTCAGCAAGTAGATTATCTGGCTGTAGCCGTAACCGATGAAGGAGTGGAACTGCGGCAGGCAGGAATTCAAACTCCCGTAATTGTGATGAATCCGGAAGAGAGCAGTTTTCAGAACATCATTGATTTTGGGCTGGAACCCAATATCTACAGCCCGAAACTTTTGGAAACATTTGAGAAAACAGTGGCCGAAAATGCCCTGCAACATTTTCCTGTTCATATTAAACTGGACACCGGAATGAACCGTCTGGGGTTTAAAACAGAGGAAGAAATAACCGGGGTGGTTTCATTTCTGAAAAAAACCAACCGGCTGAAAGTGGCTTCTGTTTTTTCACATCTTGCAGGCAGCGACGATCCGCAGTTGGATTCCTTTACACAAGAACAGTTTTCCTGTTTTGAAATGCTTTCAAAGAAAATAATCGAAAGTTTTCCTTATAAAATCGACAGGCACATTTTAAACTCTGCCGGGATTGAGCGTTTTCCCGATAATCAATACGACATGATTCGTCTGGGAATCGGGCTTTATGGCGTTACAGTAAGCGGTTTGCCATTACAAAACATCAGTACATTTAAAAGCGTTGTTTCGCAGATTAAAAAATTACAACCCGGCGAAACGGTAGGATACAGCCGCAAAGGGAAAATTAAACGAAAAACGGAAATTGCCGTGGTTCCGGTAGGCTATGCCGACGGCCTCGACCGAAAACTGGGCAACGGAAAAGGAGAAGCTTTTGTAAAAGGGAAACGCGTTCCGGTAATCGGGAATATTTGCATGGATATGCTGATGCTGGATGTTACGGGATTAGAAGTTCAGCCAGGGGAGGAAGTGGAATTTTTCGGGCCGCATATTTCAATTACCGAAGTTGCCGAAAGAGCAGAAACCATTCCATACGAAATACTTACCGGAATTTCACAGCGTGTAAAACGGGTTTATTTAACCGAATAATCAGCCAAGTTTGCTTATCCGGTCGAGCCGGTGGGCATCCAGAATTTTTATTTTTCGTCCGTCGATAGCAATTACCTTTTCGTTGGCAAAAGTAGAAAGCGTGCGGATAGCATTGGATGTAGTCATGTTCGACAAGTTGGCAATGTCTTCGCGCGAAAGATAAACCTTCAGTGTGGTGCCGTCGTGTTCGTAGCCATACTTGTCCTGTAGCAACAACAATGACTCGGCCAGCCTGCCCCGGATGTGTTTTTGCGTAAGTGTAACCGTCCGGGCATTGGAAAATCCAAGTTCTCTCGACAATTTTCTGATTAAACTTAACGAAAAGTGATTGTTTTTTAAGGCTTTATTCATTACAAAATCAGGACTGATGGTGCAAATCATCGATTCTTCAATGGTTACGGCCGATGCAATGTGGTTTTCTTCTGCAAACAAAGCACGATACCCGATTATTCCAAGGGGCCTTGCCATTCGAATAATTTGCTCGCGACCTCCAACTCCTTCTTTAAAAATTTTTACCTTGCCGCTAACAAGCATCATAAACCCGGTAGGTTTATCACCCTCTTTAAATACAAATTCATTTTTTTTGTAATGCGCAAGCGATATGTGCCGCTCCAGTTCTTCTTTTTCCTCCCTGTTCAGTTGATAAAAAATTGAATTTGGATTATCCAGAATATCTTTAATTCCCATCTCTGATTTTATCATAAATAACCAACCACATGTTTTACAGCATCAAAGTTATAAATTTTGGGAAATTCGCATCTACTTTTCGATTTTATTTTGCTGATGTAGAAAAGGCACATCAATTATTTCGTGTGATAAACACTGTATTCGCACTAATTTGGATAAAATGATGGAGCAATCTACAATTAACGTTGAATTTAATCCACCACTCCTTGAAATTAAAAACAATTATCTAAAATTTGTAGTTGCCATGCGCGATTTACGGAAGGATAAAATTGAAGGAGTAAAACCCATACATATTGCTGATTTTTTACTGAAGGAGAGGTGGTTGTTATTTTCTATGAAAAAGGCTGTTGCAATATCGTAAAAAACCGCATCTAAATTTGATTCTGACACATCACTTCATCATATATATCATTACTGATTTTATTTCTGAAATGCCCCGGAGTTACCCCAAACATATATTTGAAACATTTTATAAAATAGGAAACATTGTTAAAGCCGGAGTGGTAGCATACTTCTGTTACGGAAAATTTATTCTGATTTAGCATATCAAATGCATTCTGCAATCGCACATTCCGAATAAACTCAACAGGGGTATGTCCGGTCATATTCTTCAATATACGATATACCTGGGTGGTACTTATATTTAATTTTTCAGATAAACTTGCGACATTAAAATCCGGATCGGATAAATTGTCTTCTAAAACTTTTCGGACAGATGAAATAAATTTTTTGTCTTTTGGAATGTCTTTTTCTCTTGGTTCGATTACAAAACTTTGTTTCCGGTACTTTTCTCTTATTCGTTTTCTGTTTTGTACCAAACGGTTTAACCGAACCATAAGCAACTTCTCATCAAATGGTTTGGTAATATAATCATCAGCTCCCAATTCGTATCCCTGAATCATTTGTTCAACGCTATTTTGGGCTGAAATAAAAACAAATGGAATATGACATGTACTTAAATTGCCTTTTATTTTTTCACACAATTCATAACCATTGGTTTGGGATTCTGAAATATCAGCTATTATTAATGAAAAGTTTTTTCTTCCGATACTTTCCAAAGCTTCATTAACATCCGTAACTACCATGGGTTTATGACCCGAAGATAAGGCCATTTTAAAACAGCCATGTTGTTCCTCTTTGGTATCAAAAAGCATTACAATATGCTTATCTTCAAAATAAAATGGTTTTACTGAATTTTTCATCGATATTCCCCTTTTGGGTTTCTAACAAAAAAAGTATGGAATGAAGTTTACAATTTGAAAAAAAGTGTAAAAAAGGCCTGAAACAAAATCAGGCCTTTTTAAAAACTCTAAACTTTTACATAAATTTCCTTTTATTGTTTTACCGCTTTAAAACGGCCCAACAATTCTTTTTTGTTGCTTAGAACAATCATATAAATACCAGAGGGCTGGCTGTTAAGCGATATACTTTCCATGCTGCTTTTCGCCACAATATCAACCACTGAAGCTCCCACTGAATTGAAAACCTGTATTCGGTTACCATGCTCAACACCCCGTAAATTCAATTTGCCAGAAGTTGGATTGGGGTAAATCTCAATTTGTTGAGTAAATAATTCATTTGCCGAAGTATTTATATCAAGCACGTAAATAACTTCAATTTTCCCGTCGGCAGATGTTACTTTTAGTTTATCACCCGTATCAAGATTTCCTGAAGATTTTTCATTTCCAGCCGCATCAACCACAACGGCAGTTGCACCCAACGAAGGAGTAATTCTTGCATAGAAATCACTCAGCAAAGTGGTTGCAGTGGGCCCCGTAATGGTGTATTCCACCTGGTCAACATTGTAAACATTCGATAAAACATAGGCCAGGTAAGTTGTTTCGGCAATGTACTGGGTACGCAACATGGAAAGATGGTAAACACGTGTTACCAATCCATTTGGAGAAGTTACAACAATTTTATCATCCTCAACCAATGAGCCTTCAGTTCGCTCAAATCCCATTTTGTCCACAATTTTTAAAGACGCGCCAAAAGAAGGTACAATATTCAACAGGAATGTTTGAACGTTTGTTCCGCGGGGTACAAAACGAACAAGGTTTTCACTCTGAGAAACAGTATATAAATCTGAAAGTATAAACGCGTCGTTTTGAGAAGAACGTGGCTGCAACTGATAAACAATTCGGGTAACACCATCTTCCGCCACTACATCAAAGTAAGTATCGGAGTTTACAGTTACATTAACATATGCCGTATCAAAATTTAATTTCAGCAACGAAACATAAGCTCCTGACCCGTCAATAATACTCAACGAGGCTCCCTGAGGAATTGTAACATTGTTTAAAACAGTTCGCAATTGAGTTCCATATTCAAAATCTGTAACTATTCCTTCACCGGAATTGTCATCCTGGGAAGCACTTTTGGGTTCGCTGGTAATTTCTATTTGGTAAAGAGCAGAGGTAAGAACAGCATTTGAACTTAAACCGTCTTCACTTACTTCAAGGACGTACCGAGTAGTGTTCAGACTGTCTGCCGATAATACAACCAATGTATCATTCAGGCTGATCATGTCATCCAGTCCGAGTTTACTTCCATCAGTTAATGATTTGACCGTTAACGTTTGATTCTCATTTGCCTTATTCAAATTACCAATAAATTCACTTACAGTTGTTCCTGTAACTAATCCTCTTATGTCTTCTTCCAGCGAATACCCGTCACTTACTTTATAAACTACAGAAGTAACAGTTGATTTGTAATGCGTAGGTTCGTGCATAAAATGCTGACCTATGTCGTTGCCACAATTTAATATATTTAATGACCAGCCGACTCCTCTTGCATTCCAGTAGGCCTGATTGGTCCAGGTCCATTCGGTATCATCCGGGTTTGTTCCAAATGACCCTTCAGGTTCAGGGTTCCCTGTATAAACATGGGGTTTCCGCATGTAATTAGTAATCATGGCTGCATTGCTTCCGCCAATTCTCCAGGCCGATCCGTCGCTCATACCAAAAGTCTCAATCAATTCAAAATCAGCCGGATCATTGGCTGGCTTAAGACCTAATTTAATAGAATCATTAAGTATTTTAAACATAAACCAACTGGCAGTGGATGTTTTCCGAATGGGAGATCCGTAAACACCTGTTTCTTCTCCCCAGGGATTACGGTAAGTACCAAAACTACCATCGCGTTGCAAAAACTGCACATCCAGTTGTTTGGGAACCGGCCATTCATAACCTGCTCCTCCTGCCGCCAACATTCCATCTGTATTTATAGCACCAAAACAAAAAACATCTCCAGGGTAAACGATTGAATTTACAGTCAAATCTCTTTCCAGAATTCCCGGTGTTACCGTCCATTGGGCCTGGCTAACCCATTTGTATCCGGGAATGTACTTATCGTAACGATCGAGCCATTCTTCTTCGCCCATACGAGATTCGATTGCAGCTACAGGATCCGGAGCCCATGACATTACAATCATATAATCGCTTAAATCGAGCAATTGATTCCCTGGATTTACAATCTCCCCAAAACTATTGGACCACTGATCCATATAAAAAAATTCGGAAAGAAATGGTTCAGCAAAATATGGTTGTATTTTGGACGGATCCTTTTCTTTTATCAGTTCCACATTGTAAGTATATGTAACACTGTCATCTTCGGCAGTAACTATAAAAGAAATGGTTCGGTCGGCCGTTGTTCCTGAAAGTGATGAGGCACGTTTAACTAAAACATTGGCATTTATATTTTGGGTCTTTGCTATTAAAGCAGGAATCCCATCCACATCAAAAGGAACCTGCACCCGATAATTATAAGTTGTTGGGTTAAAATTGGGAATAGTATCACCCATCCAACCAAAAATTCCTTTGTATTTGGTTGGGATATCAGGCCATGTAATGGCTGAAAGATAAGCGTTGTGACTGGGATTGTAAGGTTGTACATGGAGAAAATATTCTTTTTCATTTCCATTGTGTGCGGTAATTTTCAGAATATCTCCATTTTTAAGATCCGGTCTTTCAATGCCATCTACCCACACAATTTCCCAGGTTGCATTAGCCGGTTTTTCAAGGTATTTCAGCAATGAATCGGTGCGAAGGGCACTTGGCAGACCGTGCCAGGTTCCCGTGATTGAATCAATGCCGGACTCATGCCTGGTAACCCTTGGCCAGTCGAGCAAACCACTTTGGTTATTGGTTGTTACAGGTCCTCCCTGGCTAAAAGTACCAATATTGATGTGTGATATTGGCACAACTATGTTGTTAGCTGCAGTTGGTTCAGAAACAATAATATCGAATGTTGCAGTCTGCAGAGTTTCACCACAAACAAAAATGGTTAGTTTATCACCTGTTCTGGCGGAACGATAAACTGAATCTGCATGATTTTCATTCAAATGATAGTTCCATGCAATTCCCGGTTTTTCAACCATAAACCGCATAATGTCATCCAGTCTGCGAACACCCCACGGAACTGTGAGTGTTTTATTTGCAAAGTCAACATCAATTACTTCCGATTCAAGTGTATTTTCATCCAAAACATAGGGTCCATGGTTACCTGCAGTCCACCATAATTTTCGCCAGTCAACCCATCCATAACCATACATACGTGGTATTGCAATCCATTCCGAGTCTTCAAGACCCACACCCCGGGCATTGAAAAAATCAAGGTTTCCCTGCTTAACACTATACTTACGTACAAGCAACGAATTATAAGTTGCACCTTCAACACCGGCAACATCATAGGCCCGTGCAAAGTTTTGACCCGCATTGTCAAAATTTCCGTTCACCTGGTCAATTAAAATGGAATCTCCATTTTCGAAATGCTGTTCCAAATACCAGCAATCGCGGCCTTGTGAAACGGACATAGTTTCTCTCATCTCATAACTTGAAATACTATCTTCCGGGTCGCCATCGGATTCGCTCATGTGTACCAGAATATCAGCAATACCATATATCTCTGTTTGCTTATTCCGTTCATTCATTTCATGTCCGGGAACTTTCTTTTTGTACATCTTAGGACCGTAATCATAAGCTGTTGCAATTACAAATGATTCTCCGGGTTGAAGAATTCTGTCGGGCAGGAAAAAGAAACGATGATAGGGATCCCACGGATCATTCCATACGTCAATTATTGCAGGGTTCCATGGAGTCATGTGTCCAAATTTAAACTGGCTTAACTGCACGGGTTCATCACCCACGTTGGTAATCTCACAATAGGCATTGTTTGCCTGATCAAATCGAGCTTCTGTGATCATTAAAGACCTGTAAGGCTCCTGAGCCTTAAGCAAAAAGGTCATTAACACTAAGGAAAGTAAAAGTTTTAATTTCATGGTACAAAATTTTAAAAGATTAAAGAATAAAAATTAATAACTACAAAGTGATTCATAAAAACATATATTAGAGTTAATAAATCCATATTGTATATCGTTGATTATTTTGATGTTGCATTCGATTGATTTTGTTGCTTTACAAAAAATTCAATTTCTTTCTGAAGCAGCAGGAAAGCTGGTTCCAGCATTCCTCCGTGATCAAACCCGTCCAGTTCATATAGCCTGGTTTTATCATGTCCAATCACTTTCATCATGCGCCAGAAATATGCATTTTCTTCATACCGGCCTAGCATTTCAAGCTCTCGGTCTCCCAGAATTAATACCATTGGGGGAGCATCGGGTCTTATATGAAAAAGGGGTGCAAATTCGTCAACCAGGGGTTGGGTATCGCTTATACCCCTTTCTTTTCTGATGGTTAAATGGGTAATGGTGTGGCCGCTAAACGGAACCAGTAAAGCAATTTCATTGGCATCAATACCAAAATCTACCAGCCATTTTTTATCGAGGCCAATCATACTGGCCAGATATCCGCCGGCAGAATGGCCAGAAACAATAATTTTGGATGGGTTTCCACCAAACCGTTCAATGTTTTTAAAAGTCCAGGCTACCGCCGCAGCAGCGTCCTCGAGGTAGGCGGGGCATTTTACCATCGGACTTAAACGATAATTCACTGCAATCACTGCAACTCCCCTGTCTTTCAATTCGCCCGGAATCCATTTATTCCCGCTGTTAATGCCACCTCCATGAAACCATATAACCGTTGGAAAATCTTTTTGATTTTCAGGATAGTAAATATCCAGCACACAACGTTCATTTATATAGGGATCCGAATTGGTGATGGAATCTTCATAATAAGAGATTCCGTATTGAACTGAATACTCTGATTCGCCGGCAAAACCGGCAATCGCAACAAACAAAAGGACTGAAGACAACAAAACCCTTAATACCAACACATTATAACTATTTTTACTCATTATTACTGGATTTACTATTTCACACAAAAACCTTGTTCTTTACTTTATTCATTTGAATTACTTTGTTGCAATTTCAATGGTCTCATTTTGCACACCTTTCCCTTTCGCCGTTATTTGAAGTATTCCGGCTGTATCCGACGATTGCACAATAACAGTTGCCTGCCCATTGAATAAAGGCATTCGAGGCTCATGAAACATGTAAAGGCATGTAGGATCGCCATTGGCCGAAGCCCGGTAACGACCTTTCCCAGTAACGGAAAACTCAATCAAACGCTGATCAACCGGGCACAAATTCCCGTCTTTGTCAACTACCCGTACATTGATGTATGCCAAATCTTTTCCATCGGCATCAATCTTTTCACGGTCTGAAATCAGTTCAATCCGGTGTGGTTTGCCGGCAGTTTTTACAGTTGCTTCTTTTATGGCTTCACCATTTTCGCTGTATGCCACCACTTTAACTTCGCCAGGTTCGTATAAAACATCCATCCACATCAGGCGGTAGCGTTGCTGTAATGTTGTATTATTTTTCTTTTGTCTCCCATAGCTTTTCCCATTTACAAACAATTCGGCTTCAGGATAATTGGTGTAAACAAACACAGGTACTGTATCAATCCCGGCGCCTTCCCAATTCCAATGGGGCAGAATATGCAGGGTTTCATCGTTTTTATTCCATAAACTGCGGTACAAATAATAGCGGTCTTTTGGAATACTGGCCAAATCAATAATCCCAAACATTGAGCTGTGGTTTGGCCATCCATCCCAGCTATAAGGAGTTGGTTCACCCAGATAATCAAAACCTGTCCAGACAAACTGCCCTATGGTCCAGTCATAATCGTCGGCCAGGGCAAAATCTTCATCGGGCAGATTCGACCAAATGCAGTATTCCAAATCGTACGACGAAATTTGCTGATCATCATATCTTGGTCTGTCATCAATTTTTACAGGGAATTTATAAACGCCTCTTGAACTGATGGTCGAGGCTGTTTCGGCACCCAAAATCAGATTTTGAGGCAATTTTTCATAAGCTTCGTGGTAACGGTGTACGCGGTAATTAAAACCAGGAATATCAATCATGGCAGCGAAACCGTTTTCCAACACACAGGAAACCTGATCCATACCACAGGTAACCGGGCGGGTGGGATCTTCCCGATGGCAAATATCCTGAAGAAACTTAGCTACTTTATATCCTTCGGGGCTGCACTGGGTGGGCACTTCGTTGCCAATACTCCACATTACCACACATGGATTGTTGCGGTAATTACGCACCATATTTACCATATCGCGCTCTGCCCACTCATCAAAAAACCGGTGGTACCCATTTTTTACTTTGGCTATTTCCCATTCATCAAACGGTTCCACCATCATCATAAAACCCATTTCGTCGCACAATTCAACCAACTCAGGAGCCGGCATGTTATGTGCGGTGCGTATGGCATCGCAGCCCATATCTTTTAAAAGGGTGAGTTGTCTGCGTAAAGCGGCAGTGTTTATTGCTGCTCCGAGCGGACCCAAATCGTGGTGGTTACACACTCCCTGAAATTTCCGATGCTGACCATTCAGAAAAAAGCCTTTGTCGGCTATGTATTTAATATCGCGTATTCCAAAGCGTGTTGTATATTCATCGGTTAATTCATTTTCAACATAAATTCTTGAAACAGCTTTATACAAAACCGGCGTTTCAGGCGACCATAATCCGGGTGAATTAATCAGAAAATTTTGTTCAAAAGGCATATCGTGGTTAATCTTCTGCACATTGTCCTTCATAGCCACCTGATTTCCTTTTTCATCCCATATTGCCGTTTGAACCCGGATGTCCTGACCATCAGGCACATTTTTAACGGTTGTTTTCAGGTTCACCGAAGCAAACTCTTCAGAAACAAAAGGCGTTGTAATATAGGTTCCCCAAACCGGCACATGAATTTTATTGGTGACAATAAGATGTACATTACGGTAAATACCGGCACCCGGGTACCATCGCGACGATTGTTCCGGGTTTTCCAGCCTGACTGCCAACTGGTTGTTTTTGCCGTCGGGATTTAAAAATTCAGTTATATCGAAATGAAATGAATTGTAACCGTTTGGCCAAAAGCAGGCCTCTTTCCCATTTACATAAACACGGGCTTCACTCATAGCGCCATCGAACAACATCGAAACCTGCTTTTTTTCTTTATCGAAATCAGCCACATCAAATGTGCGCCGGTACCAGCCCACTCCAATGTAAGGCAACCCTCCTGTTCTGCCCGTTTGTTTATATGCCCTGTCTTCAAGGTTTTGTTCAATGGCAACATCATGAAGATCGTTATTCACATCGAACGGTCCGTAAATGGCCCAATCGTGCGGAACTTCTACGCTCTCCCAATTCCCGTCGTCAAACCCTGGTTGATTGGCAGAAGGAATATCGGCTTTAATAAATTTCCACTCTTTGTCCAGTAAAACTGAAGTTCTGGTTTCCTGTGCCTGTACAATGCTGAAACCAAATTGATATAGCAGAAGAATTGAGATTATTTTAATTTTCATTGAATAATTAATTTTCTGGTTATGTTTTGCTGTTCACTTTTTAACTGTATAAAATAGATTCCCGGCAAAAAGTCTTCTCCAAACAGGAATTGTTTTTCACCTTCAATAGGAGCATTCTCCAAAAGGGATTGCACAAGCTGACCAGTAGATGAATAAACTGCAATATTTACGTTACTCCCTGTCCGGTCAATAACCGAGAGTTTTACCATCCCGTTTGAAGGATTCGGAAAAACGTTTACTGTAAACTTATCGGATTCAGCTATATCAAATCCGGTTTCTTTTTCTGAAACTACAAGAAACTGTGGGGTTTCTGTCAGGCGTAAATCTATTTGTGCACCCGGATTTTCCACAGGAACCCATTCTCCCTGTTCATTTAAATTTTCGGGAAAAACTGAATATGCTTCTTTGGGAATAAATCCAAGGTCCAATTGGTAGTTGGCAACGGACCCGTTATCGGCTGGAGAGTTTTTTTGCCTGGTCCATAAAGCATAAACCTTTTCATTGGTTTCAGGATTTACAAATTCCAAACAGTAAACTTCATTTCCTCCCACTTTCTGTGCGTACGCAATTGTCCGGTTGTAAGCAAAATCTCCCAAAACATGTTGCATGGTAGCGAGGTAATACCACGATGGTTTCTTTTCATAACCGGAACTTCTGTCTTTAAACAATCCGCTGGAAGAATATTGTGTAAGGTTGCTGCTGTTCCCATCGGTAGCCATAAACATAAATGCCTTTTTAAATCCCATTTTCAGAAAGATGAAAAACGACCTCATCAGGTAATTGGCTTGCTGTTCAAAAGGTGCGTAGATATATGAATGTTTGTTATCGGGTGACAAATAGGTATCCCAGCCAAATTCGGTAATCCATACCGGCACATCAGGTAAAACGCGGTTGCGCCATTTAAAAAAGTCACTAAACCCCTTTTCATAGCCATATATTTCATTTTCAGGAGAATAGCCTTTGGAACGATTTGTACAATACATGTGAACATTTAACACATCGAAAGGAACCCGGCCTTGGGATGCCTCAATTATTTCGTGGAAGTAAGTAGAATCCATAGCTGCCATGCCGGCCAAAACATGTTTGGCGTCGGGATCAACGGATTTTATGCCAAGCAAAGGATACTTGTCACTTGTTTCAACACCATATCCGTCGTGCGCAGCATTGCAATATTTGGCATAGTTACTTGCCGGCCATTGTGGTGTTTTCCACCAATAATCGGGTTCATTTTCATCTTCGTAATACTTGATATAATTCAATCCGGAAACTTTATCGGTTGTTTTCAGCAGTGAGTTATCAAATTTTTTTGAACCATACCTGGCAACCAGTTGCCCTAAAAAATCAAGCCTTTCCATATAATCAGATGCATTGGTCCCACTACCTGTGTTATTTGGAATGGGAGTTGAGCCAACCCAGGAAGGGTTTTCCAAAACATCAATAAGTACCTGAACACCTAAATTGTGACATGCATCCATAAATTTATTGTGATTGGGCCAGGTGTGCGTATGCGGATACCTGGTGATGTTGTCCCACTTGTAATAATCATTGGCAGCTTCGTAATGATTCCAGTTGTGGTACTCCCGAATCCATTTAACGGTTACTGAAAGATCCGACAGAAAACCGTAATCATAGGCAGCCACATTGGTATTAGCGCCCATAAAATCTGACATCAGAATTTGTTCTGACTGAGCTTTTGCCTGAAAAAAGCTCAGTATTATAAGAATTGCAGTAAAAGTGTTTTTTAAAGTTCTTAATTTAATTCTGTATTTAACTTTCATCTTTCTTTTTTTTATTCTTCATTGTCATAAATAATGAGCGATTTTAGCTGTGCGGGATACATATCCAGTTTTATTTTCGAAACTCCGGTGAACATCGTATTTCCGGTTTTGGCATCGGCTACATCGCCTTTAAACGGCAGCGTGACAGTTACTCCGAATTTATCAGTTAAACCGGTATTCACAACTGCCAGATAGGTGCCGTATTTCTCTGTTTCAATTTTACGAACCACAACTTCTGCATCTTCGGTTGCATTTTCAACCAATTCGGAGGGAAGTGCAGGAAGTGCCAAAAAATTCGCATTAAATTCCCGTACGTAAGGGAGTGAAGCTCTGTTAAAGGCAGCAGAGGCCAGATACCCGATGAACCGGGGATCGCCGTGGGCCATTGCCCTTGCCTCGCCAAGCATGGCATAACAGTCGTGCCATTCTATATCCGACACAAAATACCCCAATCCTTTCATGGCATTTTCATTTAAGCAGTAATGTCTGATAATGGCCAGCCCCGAGTTTGTGCGGAACCGGTCGAAGGCAGTTTTGCTTCCAACCGTATAGGCTTTGTTGAAGGTGTAAGTCATTATAGCTCCTTCCAAATTCCTGTAATTATCCGGATCAGGTGGAGGTACGGAATGATTCCACTCCCATTTATCCCAGGTTTTCACTGCCAGCAACTGAGCTTCCAGATGCCAGTTATTGTTGATTTTTTCCTTTAAGCTAAAAACCGGATAATCGCCCGGTAATTTTTCCCAGGCCGCTAAGTCATCAGAGATAATATTATGATTTTGAGACCAATCGGGATGTGTTCTGCCCGACTCCGTGGCGTCTGTAGTAAACAACACGACCGGATTGTCATTCACTTCTTCTTCCTTCAGATAGTCGCCCATCGCTATCAAAAAATCTTTTCGTTTCCCATACCACCACTGCAGGTATTTATCGTAAAGTCTGCTGTCGGTTCTCAGCGCTCCCCGGGTAATCAAACCATGATTGGTTTCGGTACTAAACCGCAGAAGCGTGGCATCGGAAAAGCTCACCGGATTGGCGCTGGGTCGCGGACGAAGCCATGCACCAACAAAATTCACATCATCCTTGTAATCAACAATAGTACGTTCAAGGATTTTTTTCAAATCGCTGTATGTATCCGGATCGGTAATATCGGCATTGGCCTTTTCAGACCATGCAACGTGGGTGAAATTATTATTTTCCAGACTGTCGCCCAGTGGCCGTGCCCTTTTTTCCATTCCAAGTCCCTTTGGGCCAATGGTTCCAGCATATTCGTAATAGGGCAATACATTCAGTTCATAATTCCTAAGCATTTCCATGATTTTTCCCCAGTAACCTTTTGTTGATGAGGTGTTTATCAACTCACTGTATGGCCCCGGATCCCACCCCTGATTATGGCCAAATTCAAGCAAATCTTTCGAAAAGGTATTCATTCCCAGGAAGTGCATCAATTGAGCTTTATGTTCGTACCAGTCGATGGGATTTTTCAGCGCCGGAGGATTATTGGTTACAACCCCATCGGCCATCTCTTCTCTGAAAAACAAATGCCGGCGTGGTAAATCTGCAGGTGGGTAAAGAATATCCATTTTAAATGTTTCAAAGTCAGGTGCTTCATACAAACGGATGGCAGAAACTGCAGCTCCCTTATTCATTGGGGCATTGTAGCTGTCGAACTGGGAAATGATGACCAGGAAACCATCCTCCGGCCCTTCCGGTCTGTCGCCCGAATTTCGGGGCAGTTCTATTCCTGCATAATGATCATGAAGCCAAAACAGTGTTTGCCATTTTTTGTACATGCTGCTATGGGGTAAAGAAATGGATTCCGCATTGCTGGGCACATAAGGCGGGTGATAGCTGTCTCCAAGTGTTTTTCCTGTCTGAAGCCCCTTGTTGTACTCTCCACCCCTGTTATGAATAACAAAACTACGGTCCACATCATCAGGGTATTCAATTTCCAGAAAATACGCTTTGCCGGGTTTCAGTTCACCACTGCTTCCCAGGCGGTATGCAAACCACGTTGTTTCGGGGGAAGGTATGAGTACCCTGCAGCTTTTTCCCAATATCGTTTTCACTTCTGTTACTCCCTGCATACTGTTGGGCTCTGAGGATGAACAATTTATTTCTTCCACCAGAACCAAATCATCCATAAACGGAATTTCAGGATGATGGTTTTGTGTTTGCTGAGCATATATATTTGCCACCAGTATCAAATGAGTTAAAAACAGAAACAGTCGAATTATTTTCATCTTTTACAAATTATCACGTTAATCAACAGAGCAAAAATTACATGAGATTCAGCCATCAAGTGTACCATGATTGATTCTATAAAAAAGGTGAAATGGCTTTTTGCCATATTTTGTAACCATTGGCATTCAAATGCAGCAAATCGTCCAGGTAATTCTCATCCACAGGTTTTCCATCACTTCCCAGTAATGGATCCCAAATATTAATGAAATCAATATTCTCAGTTTCGTGGGCATATTGTTTCAGTTTTCGGTTCATTTCCAGCATAGTATCTCTGAATTCCCACCTCCTCGGACTGGGTTTCATCGATAAAACTGAAATTCGTATTTCCGGGAATTGCGTTTTAGTCCAATCCACCAGTTGAACCAGTTCTGAAAAAATGGTGTCCGGCATTTTCCCAAGTGCAATATCATTCTCACCTTCATATAAAATTATTTGCACTGGTTGGTATGGAAGAATTAAACGTTCTTTGAAATAAAGCGCATCGCACATTTGTGATCCACCAAATCCCCTGTTTACTATATTTTTCCCGGGAAAATAATCATGAACATCTTCCCAGATTGTGAAAGAAGAGCTGCCTAAAAGCAAAATCCCTCCCGGTTCAGGCATTGAAATTGAATCCTTACTTTCATACCTGGCGATTGATTCTCCCCACTTGGCTTCAGGATCATATTGCGCTACTAAACTATTGGTTAAAAAGAAAAAAACGCTGATAAAAACAACAGAAACCTTTAATAAATATTTTTTCATATCAAATTATAATTAGTTAATTGAATTTTCTACTTGATTTATGTTCTCATGCAACCTTTTCCTAACGTTTATAATGGTTTCACTTATGGCAGGGTCATTAGCTATGTTGTGGTTTTCCTCAGAGTCAATCCGGTGATCGTACAACATTTCAGCAAAAGACTTACCTTTTTTATCGATCCATTCGGTATATATATAATTTGCAGTAATGATTGATTCACCTAAAGGAAAGCGGGAAAATACAGCATCTTTCCAGGAAACGTCAGGATTCTCCAAAAGAGGCAAAAAGCTTTCTCCTTGCAGTTGTATGAGTTTTTCCAGACCAGCCAGGTCGCATAACGATGGAAAAACATCAACAAACTCTGTAAGCGCTTCCGAAATTTGATTTTGTTTAAACCCGGGTGCCCGAATTATCAAGGGAGAATGAAGTGACGTTTTAAAATTGGCATGCTTACACCACAAACTATGTTCTCCCAGTTGCCAGCCATGGTCGCCCCACAGAATTACAATTGTATTATCTGCCAGGCCCAAAGCATCCAATTCTTCCAAAACCCTACCGACCTGGGCGTCAACATAACTCACACATGCATAATACCCATGAATCAGTTTTATAGCCATGTCATTTGAAACCGGGCCATCTGCAGGAACTCCATAATAGCCGCGCAACTCACCAAAATTATGAATTGCTGCATCAGGTGCATTTTCAGGCCGGTAATAGTTTTCCGGCAAATGAATATTTTCCTGAGAATACAAATTCCAGTATTTTTCAGGTGCGTTAAAAGGGAGATGCGGTTTTAGAAATCCGGCGGCCAAAAAGAATGGGGTTCCTGCCTCTTTTAATCGTTGTAAATCGGTAATTGTTTTTGTAGCAATCTGGCCATCAAAATATTTATCATCATCAACGTCTGCCGATTCATAAGGTAGCCCTCGGGAAATTCCTCTTTCCAAAATATTCAGGTTTTCATGAGTTTGATAATCCAAATAAGAGGAAGCTGCCACAGCCGGATTCCAGGGGGTTTCTGACCAGCTTTCAGGAATATCGTCAATATGGTGAAATACTTTTCCATTTGAAATGGTGTGATACCCATTTTTGCGAAAATGTTCAGGCAGGCTGACTGCTTCAGGCATATCTTCCTTTGCATAGGTGTTATACTCTACGAATCGATTATTTGCAGGGCGAACGCCAGTTAACAAGCTCGCCCTTGATGCACCACAAACAGGCACATTACAATACGCGTTCATAAATATGAGTCCGGTTTCTGCCAGCTTATCAATGTTTGGCGATTTAACAATGGGATGTCCGTAACATGCAAGTTCCGGTCGCAGATCATCAACCGCTATAAAAAGAATATTGGGCGTTTCATTTCTGGTTTGAGCATAAAGAGAATAACCAGCTACAATAAACAAAAATATTGGATAATATTTAAAACTCACTTTAATTGCCATCTTAACATCTTTATTCTATGCCTTTTTATTTATTAAAACCTGTCAACCAACACAATAACCGGCCGTTCACTTACATCTAACCGAATTGTTCCGCTTGTTAATTTTAAATCCTCATTAATGCCGGTTTCATTTTTATGGATCAGCATGGTTTTTTTCACTACAGGGGTATTTCCCGTAATTTTTAATTCATAATCCTCAACAACAGTTCCGTCAGAAGTCGGGCACCAAAGCACATAAGCACCTTTTCCATTTTGCAAGTTTTTAAACCTGTAAATCCAGACATTATCATTTTCCGATGGCAGTTCATCCAGAAAGACCATTCCTGCAAGTGCATTTTTCAGGGTTTTTACATAATACCACGATGGCTTGTACTCCTCATTAACCGTAATAAAACCACATGTTCCATAAACTCCATGCGGATAGTTTTTTAAATCGTTGGCAAGAAACATCATCATCCGGTCGAGCCCGGCAGCAGCGCCAACCAGGTAAGCGCGTGTCAGCCACTGGCCCTGTATCTCTTCCATGGTTATTTTTCCGGGATACAATTTGTGCCCCCAGGCTGCCGACTGGTAAGTGTTTTCATCGGTGTCCCAGCCAAATTCACTCAACCAAACCTCTTTTCCGGGGAGGTTCTCGTTCCGCCAATTCACCACATTTTCCAGCTTCTCTTTTAGGTTATCTTCCTCAGGACTAATTCCATAAGCATCTTCTTTGGGGTGTTGTTCGTTCCTTGTGTTGCAGTAATGGTGCAGGTTTATTACATCTGAAGGGAATGAGCCATCGCGGTGATAATCCGACCATAATTTCATTGCCTGCACATAATGGAGTGAAATGGCTGCCAAACCTCCAAAAACAAACCTGATTTCCGGATCGGCATTTTTTGCTCCAAAACCTTCTCCCATCTGATTGAGGTGCCCGTCATACGATGCACTGGAAAATGCAGCAAACTGATAAGGGGTAAAATGCCCTTCAGGATTTCCCCACCAGCGATTGGGTTCATTCCAGTTTTCAAAATACCGAATATAGCCTAAGCCGCTTTTTTTAGGCGAAACTTCAGTGGTTCTCAGCAATCTTTCGGGTACAGAACTCCCTCCATAACGGGCAACGAACTGAAAGGAATAATCGGCCATAATTTTGTATGAAAACGGATCGTCGGGGTCTCCGCCAAAAGAAGGTATATTCTCGTGTTCACGCCATTCATCTACATGCCGGTGGATACAGGGAACACATTCAATGCCCATGTCTTTCATTTTTTTATAATATACATCGCTGTTCCCAAGGCTTGCGCTGGCATATTCGTTTCTCGCGCCCGAATTATTTATATCACCCCAGTCAATCGGAGTTTCCAAATCGGTAACACCATTCCATCTCCAGGGCCTGTATTCGCGCACATTGCCAACTGCCTCATGAACTTTATCAGGAGTATGAATGTAAGAGTTCATACCAATAAACTGGTCCATTGGAATGTTGAATGCAACATGTTCTGTTTGACTTTTTTCAGGCATTTTCTTTTCCAGCGGATAACCAAACAAAATGATTTCGTTTATTGCCAAATCGCAGTTTTGCGGATATTCAGCCTGAAGATTGAACTGTTTTGTCGCATTTTTTTGCAATTGGATAAACTGAGTTTCTGCGGTCCAGTCAATTTTACTCCACGTATTGCTGTTTTGTAAATCTACCGGTTTAAAGTTGCTCCACTCGAATGGAGTTCCCGAGGCCAAAATAAGCCGTCCGCCCTCAACACGGTTTTCTTTCGGTCCGTCGTAAATCCAAACTTCGGTTATTTTATACTTTCTACCCAGATTTATAACCAACCCGGCAGGCCAGAATGTGATCATACTTTCGGTACTCCAGCGGGTGGTTGGTGTGCTATCCAAATCCTGTTCATCAAACCAGGCCATCATATCGCCGGAACCCGATTCATTGATAACCATATCTTCAGAGATTTCAATGATTGCCGGTTCAGTAGAGGTACAAGCATTGATTGAAAAAAGGGCTAAAAACAGAATGATTAACTGATTATTTTTCTTCATAGGTTTTGCATTAAATATTTATTTTTCAGGAATTTGAACAATCACTTCATTGGTTTGCATACATTCATTCAGGTGAATCTCATTTCCCGGAATGACTTTTCCATTCAGATTCAGTAAAACCTCATCTACATCTTTTCGCTGAATTTTTATATCAAACCTTTTCCCGCGGAAATGGCGCGTTACACGAACCTCATTCCAACCGGCTGGAAATCGGGGTTCAATTACCAATTTGTCGAAATCGGGTTTAATACCAATCATTTCCTTGGTTAGTACATTATAGAACCAGGCAACTGAACCGGTAATCCATGTAAATTCCATTTGCAGGGCGTTGTTTTTATGGTCGGGGCCGTAACACCCGTTGGCATAAATGTAAGGCGGCATATTTTGTTTGGGGTCGTTATTTTCCCCGGTAAAATATCCGGGTGTAATCCGCTGAAATGCCTCCCAGGCTTCTTCGATATGTCCTGCACGAAGCAACCCTAAAATCATCCAGACATTTACATGGGAATAAACGGTTCCGTTCTCGCAAATACCCGGCTCCATACAACTTATGCGACCGATATTTGGGTCGGGTGCTGTAAAAGTTGGAGCCAGCAGCAGGTAGCCAATATCCGTTTTCAGCATTTTGCCGGCTGATTCAATAACCAGTTTCGTGCGGTTCTCATCGGCAATTCCGGCAATCATCGACCAGCTTTGGGTATTCAAGAAAATTTTTCCTTCCCGGCTTTTATTTGAACCAACAGCACGACCGTTGTCATCAAAACAGCGGATATACCATTCGCCATCCCAGGCATTATCGTTAATTGCTTTTTTAATGTTTTCGTAACGGGCCTGGTAATCAATTTTGCGGCTGTCATGTAAAAATTCAAACAAATCAACCATTTGCAGCAAAGCCTCTGCGTAGGCCATACTCAGCCAAACACTTTCACCGCGACCTTCTTTTCCAATTGCGGTTAATGAGTCGTTCCAGTCTCCGAATTTTATGAGCACCAGATGATGTGCTCCCTTGTTGTTTTCCAGAAAATTCAAAGCACGTTCAATGTGTTCCCAAACAGTTGCCGAACCTTCATCATAAAATTGAATTTCTTCTGAAAGAAAATCAAAATCAGCCGTTTCCTTTAAATAGGAAATCAGTGTAAAAACCAGCCATAAAGCACTGTCGGAATAGGGTTTGGTGTCCACCGGATTCCAGCCCCGTAAAGCCATTCCGCTGGAATACTGATATTGAAAAGCTTCCCTGAGAATTTCCTTCGTTCGTGCCGGATTGAATGAGGAAACGCCATAACCATGCTGCCCTATGTCGCGATAGCCCATCCATCCCCAGCGACACCATTGCGCACCATAGGCCGTTTGATGTTTCACCCAGACATTCAGCATCCGGTTTAAATGTTCGTCCGGTGTTTGAAAATGGTTGTTGGCAATAAATTGCTGATTATATTGCCTTAGTTTTTCGAACTCATCATCCGTTTTCAGGAGGTATTTCATTTTCAGCGGCTCAACTTCGGCCACCGAATCACATATTCCCAAGACCAGGTTAATGGTTTCTTCCTGTTCGGCTTCCAGTTTCAAATCAAACTGAATCACTCCAACCGTTGCATCACTTGACCCGATGGAACCTTTACATTTTCCTTCTATTACCACCTGAGGTTCGTTTAAACCATTGTAAAGTCCCATAAATGCATCCCGACTGCCGTCAAATCCTGCAATTTCCTTGTCGGGCGCCATAAAGGCCGTTTGATGGCTGTGAGGTGTGATATGCGGATGTTTGTTTGCAATTAAAGCGTTGTTTTCTTTGCTTAAATAAGTGGTGCGAAAAAACATGTCGCCATAGCTGTTGAAGCCCCACTTGTAAGAAAACTGAAACTGATTGTAAATGAAAATGCTTAAATCGCGGCGTTTGCCCGATTTGTTTTCAAATCCGATGGTCCACAATTCAACCGGATCTTTGCCCTTTGGTACAAAAATACGAAACGATGAAGCCATCTTGCTGGTTTCTGACCGGATGACGGAATACCCCAACCCATGCGTGCACTCATAAAAATCATACGCTTTTTTCACCGGTTCCCAATTCACGTTCCAGTATTCACCGGTTTCGTTATCGCGCACATAAATCAAACGGCTCATCAGGTGCTCGCGTCCAAAAACATCGAAATCGCAAATGCGTCCGATTCCTGTAAACAGTTGCACGGCTTCTTTTTCATCCACCTGGTAATCTAAAAATCCAACACCAGTTTGATGTACCGCCGAAAACAGCACATCATTCCATAAATAATTATCGAATGCCCGCGGAGTTTTTGGGTTTGTTACTGTAAACTCAGTCCCGTCTTCATTAAAATATCCGTACTTGCTCTTATTCATTATCAAAATCTTGTTTAATCTTATGTTTTTATACTACAATACTTTCCGGCACTGCCCCTGCATGAATGTCTTTTTGCTTTTTATAATTCTGGATTTTTTTGATAAGCATTTGTGCCACAGGAATAGAAAGCGCCTGAATTGCTGCAATGGCAAGCAATACATACCGCAGGGCAAACTCCGGCGAAGCATATTTTGCTGTTAACAAAAACAACATGCAACCGGCAAAGCGTCCGGCAAATAATCCTGCCTCATGGTTAAAAATATAGGCGAACTTATTTCTATTTTCAATTTCGGCAATGTGGTCGATAACTCCTAACTGAATGGGGAAATAGGAGGCATCGAGCAACGGGCGGGACAATGAATTGCAAATTTGGTAAATGACAACACCAATGGCACTAAAAAAGATGGTATTTACCAATCCTCCGGCCAAAAAGACCAACAGCCCAAAAGAAAATATGTAAATGCGGTGTTCCGGTTTTGAAAACCGGCCAATCAGGTATAAAACCAAAGCTGTAATTAATGAACCAATTGCAACAAGCCCTCCAAGTGAACCTTCCTCTCCGACAAAGCTTAGGATTAACAAAATGGGGAAAAAGAAAATTGCCGCCTGCGCAATACCTTTAAATGCTCCCAGCAAAAGCATCCAATACCAGTCTTTTTCAAATTTAAAAAATATGAACCTGTCGTTTTTGGGATTTACAAAATTGCCCTGATGAACCATTATGGAAGAAAAAACAGTAAGGCCAAAAACAACCGCAGTCAAAGTTACGTAGGCAGCCTTGGCCGGGTACCAGCCAAATCTTTCGCCTGAAACAATAAAGTAGCCGGCAATGGCTGGAACAATAATAAATGTGATGGTATAGAAAAACGTTTCCATACTAAAATAGTAGTTACGGTTTGTGTCATTAGTGGTGGACAGGGATAAAAAATCGCGGTTTGACCAGAAAAAACCAAATGAAATACCCATTACAAAACCTGAAATTGAAATGCCTGTAATATCAACTGAGGGTAAAAGCATCATAATGCTCATGGCTACACCACTAAGTAACATGCCCAATGAATAAAGCCAGGCGATTTTAATGCGCCGGAGTAAAATACCGTTTATCAGAAACGAAACCGGAATTCCAAAATAGACCATAAGCTGATAAACCACTACGTATGATGTATTATCTGATTCCCTTAAAATGTAAGCACCCACAAATAACTCGATGATGGGCAAAACCAGGGCGTAAATCAGGTTGGTCATCAATAAAATCCGCATGTTGCGCGGAAACGATTTAAAATGGGCGAATTCTTTTTTTAATATTCGAAACATACCGCTGGTTATAATTTTAGTTCAATTAATGTAGTTCCTGAGCCTAACTTCATTTCAGAATTTTGCCAGATAAACATGCCTTTTGTGACGGGAGGCAAGGTAACCGAACCCTTCAGTCCGTTTTCTCCTTCCTTCGCTAAATCAACTGAAATCTCTCCGTTTGGGTGAGGCATGTGCCCTTTAATAAAATTCAGGTTCCCCAAGGCAGGTTCAATTTTAACTTCTGCAAATCCCGGTTTCATTGGCCTTATACCACAAACAGTGGCCAAAAAATCGTAATTCGGACTTGCGCCCCATGCATGGCAATCCGAACGTTCTTTATCTTCTCCTTCAACTGTTGTGGTTAATCCGTCGTCAAGCATATCGTACCAGGGGTCAAGTTGTGACAAGTATTCATTGGCAAGCCCGGCTTTTTGCATGGCCTGGAACAGATAAAACCTGAAATAAATCGTTGTTTGAATAAGCGAAGTATCATACAGAATTTTTTGCATCACTTCCGGCTGATCATCTTTCGGAAAAGCATTGGAAAGTATGCCCAAAATATTGGTATGCTGGGAATAAATCTGTTCATACGGAGTATCTTTCAATAATTTTTTAACGGGATCATAACAGCGTTCAAATACAGCTTTTTTAATGTCTGAAGCAAGTGAAGTGTAACGCTGAGCTTCACAATCTTTTCCATAAAACCAAAATAATTCACTGGCTTTATCAAGTGTGTGGGCAAACTGCAACGAAATGAGCGCTGAATTTGAGGTATCTACTCCTGCCGGGGTTCCAACCATAAAACCCTCTGTCCAGTCGCAGAAATTATACCAATCCAGTGGCCCAAGCATTCCACTCTCGTCAATTCGTTGTTCAAACCAACCCAACACAGAATGCATGCCCGGCAAAAATTGTCTTACATATTCACGGTCGTTCCGGTGCATATAGAAATCATGCACCATTTCAATCCAATAAAGCGAAAAAGGAGGAATGACCTGGATAACATTTGTTGGCCCCCGAGCAGTAGTCAAACCTTCGGGTATTCTTGACTGATCGGCCTGAAGGATGGCATTCTTCATCAAACGGTCGTCACCCGAAACGTAAAGCGATATTAATGCCTGAATGCGGGTATCGCCAATGTATTGAAGTTGTTCCCAAAAGGGGCAGTCCATATAGGTTTCTCCGGCACACAACCGGGCAGCCCGCCAGCTCATATCCCAAATATCCTGAAGCCGTGGGTTATCGCTTGCAAAACCAGCTTCTTCAACAAAAGGATATACAGTGAAAATACTGTGGTAATTATTCAGGACAAGTGGTTCTTCTTTGGTTTCAATTTCCAGTTGAACATACCGGAATGTTCTTATCCACAAAGGTTTGAAAGTTCGCATTTCGCCTCCATCCGGCAGAAAGATGTCGTAATAACCTTCAATCTCCTTTCCGTCTATATGGTTTCTGTTTCCTTTTTTCCCATTCTCATCATAAAGCGCTTCGGAATAAATAACTTTTACTGAACTGTTTTTCCCGGCTGAAACGGTTAATTCAGGATAGCCAACAGTCAGGACTTTATGGTCCAAAAGCATTTTGACTTTTGAATGTGCCGGAATTTCCAGGGCTTTTTCATTTTTCAGAAATCCCGCATGAACGAGTGCACCTTCGCTTCTGGCAATTTTATCGAAGCGGGTAATTTTCTGTTCCAGATGCGGAATATTCCTTGGTACAAGGTGCCAGTTTACGCCATGTAAATACCCACGTCCGGCACCTCTCTCCAGATTCCCTGGATTCTGCCATTTTGAATCGTCGAAATTTAGTGACTGCCATCCCCAGGGATAAAGACTTCCGTCAATCAAATCACAAGGTCCCGCAACATAAAAATGCCTGACCATTTGCCTGGTTACCGGGATAGCTTTAAAAGCTTTGTTCTGACTTACCAGCCAGCCTTGTTGTCCGGTATTTATTTTTTCACCCAGATAATCCTTCCCCTGTAAAATAAAAGCTGTTTTGGCCGAAAACTGTGCAACAGGGCGATGTTCTCCCAAATTGAATACTTCAGCAGCAATAATATTTTCACCTTTCTTCAGAAACGGTGTGATATCCACCGTTTCGTAATTCCAGTACTCAAGTGTGCTCCTGGCTGGTCCGTGAGATACCTCGGCTCCGTTTACATACAACCGGTAACGATTATCAGCCGAAACATAAACAGTTGATGAATCATAGACTTCCTCCAACCAGAATTTTCTTCTGAAATTAAATACACCGTAATCAAACACAGAAGCGGAAGGGTGGTTAATCCAGGTTGATTCCCAGCTATGCCTTTGATGGTCCCAGTTGAGGTTCACCTTGCCGTCTGTTTCCTGGGAAAACCCAGTTAAGGTTACAAAAACAAACAACAAAAGAAGTTGAATCAATTTCTTACAACAGTTCATTCCGTTTTGGTTTTTGGTTTAGTGACAATTTTTACTTTTCCCCATTTAACTTCCCGGTACATGGGCATAAATGTTTTGGTTTCGTAATGTGCCTGAAATTCAATTTCATGGCCGGGAGGACAATCATCTGCAATTTTTACTATTGAACTTAAAGTAAATCCATCCGGCCATCTTCCAGGAAGCATTTCATCAAACAGAAATTCTTCATCTGCAACCACATAGGGATCATCGCTGTAAAGCCTGAGCCGATGGCCGTTTTCATACAGCATAATCCGTTCTCGCGCCGAAACCATTCCATCGCCATTACCACAACCGTAAACTGAATTCCGATCTTTTTCTTCTGAACCATCCGGATTTAGAATAATGGATACAACACGCCCGTCATCAACCTGAATGTTTTTAAATTCAGGAACATCGTAAAAAACAGGCAGTAATAACCAATCGTTGAACTGTTGTGAGCCGTAAGTCATTTCCACCTTTAAACGAATCCAGGCTGGAGAACCATCAACCGGTGGATTTTTTGAACTGAAAATTTTGAACGGTTTTGTGCTGATTATTTCCTGATATTCAGAGAAAAAGATTTCCTGGTCAGGAAATGAAATAGTTAAAGAAGAATCGGCTGAAGAAAGCCTGACTATTAATTTTTCCTCCGGATCGAGCGCTCCTGTCCGGTTAAAAATATCCACTGTCAACTCTTCTTCTTGGTTTATTCTCAGGTATTTTCTGTTTGAGGAAAGCCTGTACTTTAGCGCTACAAATTCAGGTTGTGCTGTTTTTTTTGAAATGCCAACTTCAAAGCCTTCTGCTCCAAGATTAAAATTCAATCTGCCATCATCATCTGCTTTTATGGATATTCTTTCAATTTTGTTTTCTTTCAGGTCGAAAATGCGTATATCATAATCATTGCCCGGCACATATAAAGGCGCCGTGGAAATGTTTGCCTGGCAATTTTTAACCGGAGGTCCATCCGGAAGCCATTTCCGGGTATAAAAACCGAAACCGGTTTCATCCACATTGCGAAGAACCAAAAACCCGGGCTCATCCTTATTGCTTTTCACAGAGTAATTCCATTTTTCAAATACTCCGCAAATGTCGGAATGTGACCACTTTTTTTTCAGCGAAACAGGATTTTCAAATTGATTTACAACGAATTGTACTGTCGACTCAAAAACTTTTGACTCACCGGGAATGTCGATATTATGCTCGCCTTCCTGTTTTTGGTAGGTGTAATTTGGCAGTTCATACCAACCGGCGCCGGCAGCCACTTCATCGTTTAACCCAGCCATGGGGCAATTGGTGCGGTTAATCTGAAACAGACCAACATCCTGAAGGTTTTCAAGAGTGTAACGTTGTGGATAAAGCGTATGGTTATCCGGCAGTCCGACAAAAAACTCAGGGCTTCCAACAATATTAACTGCTGCAGAAACCATTCCGGGGTATTTTCCGGCAAGGTAAAACGACATAAAACCGCCCATGCTGAAACCAATAATTCCTCTTTGGTTTCTGTCTGTTTTTGTTCTGAAAGCATTATCAATATGCGAAACCAATTCCGGGAAATAATCTTTCATTTCAATGTCGTATTTCACATCGTGATGGTTACCAATATTGTATGGCCGGGGTTCATCTTCTTCCATACTTCCATCCCACAAAACCAGAATTATTTGATATTTACTGACAATCGTGCCTATTTTCTCATAATCCAGGTTGGCGCTTCCGCCAGAGAATGATCTTCCCCCCCAGCCATGGAAAAAATAAATAACCGGATATTCTTTTTCACTATGCAAATAATCTTGCGGGAGATATATCCGGTATTTTTTTTCTTTTCCGAAAACTTTGCTGTAGTGCTCCAAATCCTGAAAAGGCTGACTATTCGCAGTAAACCCTGCCAACATTAGTCCACCAATCAAAATAAGCTGAACTACAAAAAGATATTTTTGCTTATAAGTCATTTAATTTTCAATACCTAAGGATATTGGGTACCATTGGCCAAATTCGGATTCAAAAGAATCTCTCCATAAGGTATCGGAGCATGATATTTGGTTTTATCCACCGTTCCTTTCGGTTCAAGATCCAACGGGTCTTTCAGCGCTGCCATTTCTTCAACCTTTTCAGTTCGAATCAAATCAAACCACCTGGAGAACTCGGCGGCCAATTCCCATCCCCTTTCCTCAATTATGGCATCACGAAATTCCATTTTACCCATCCCTTCGGGTAAATCATCCAATCCGGCCCGGTTGCGCACCTTGTTAACAGCCTGATATGCATCATTATTTGGAGTACCATTTGCCATTACCTGTGCTTCGGCATAGGTTAGCAAAACCTCGGCAAACCTTAAAAAACAGATGTCCCGTCCAGTCATGTATAAATGTTCAAAACTATCCAGCCAACTCAGGGCACCGTCTCTGTACTTTGCGATATACGGGTGTTTTGTTGAGCTGTTTTCAAAAGTTATGGTTGGATTCCCCTGCTTATCAACAAATTGTGTATGAAAAGTAGCTTCTTTTCTGGGGCCCTCGGGAAACCTGTTATAAAAACCCACCTCAAAAAACACATCGTCCCATCCACTCTCTTCCCCGGGCATTGTTGGATAACCAACAATGGTAGTTAATTGAGGATTCCCCGGAATACCAGTCATTTGAATGGTCCAGATAAATTCATTGTTTTTTTCATTGGCCATCGTCCACAAATCGGCAAAATTGTCTTCCATTGTGTATGGGCCATTATCAATTACATCTTTTGCCATTGAAGCAGCCAATGCATATTTTGATTCATCTTTTAACGGCCAGCCAGCCATTGTAAGGTAAACCGAGGAAAGTAATGATTTGGCTGTCCAACTGGAAGGTCTTCCCGGTTCACCCGGCCAGGAAGAGGGCAAATTGTCTTTGGCAAAATTTAAATCATCAACAATTAATTCATAAACCGAGGAAACCGGTGATAATTCCATTTCAAGATCTGTTATTACGGAGGTTACCAGTGGCAAGTCACCATATACCCTTGTCAGCCAAAAATATGAGAATGCCCTTAAAAAGCGGGCCTGTGCTACACATTGGTTAATAAAAGTTTCGCGACCATCCACTTTATCGTAGTTTTCCAACACATTGTTTGCCGCATAAATTAAATTATAATGATTTCTCCATGCCGCGCCTGGTAATGCTGCATTAATATTTGTTGGATTAAACTGGTCGAACTCTCTGTAATCGCCTTTATTTCCACCAGGCAAAGTTGTTAAATCATCAGCGCCCATTAATGGAAGCCAGATACGGGTTGATGCGAATCCTCCCCAGGGATCCTGAATAAGTGGCCGGTAAACAGCAGTAACTGCGGCTTCCAAATCTGATTCGGTTTTGAAAAAGGAATCATTTACTAAAGATCCGAGCGGTTTTTCTTCCAGATCAAGACAAGAATATGTTGCAATGGCAAGAACAAGAAAGAATACAATTTTATATTTTTTATAATATGGTTTCATAAGAATCATTTTTTATCTGTTATCATTTTTCAATTAAAAACCAATTTTCAGTCCCAGTGTAAATGTCCGTGTTGACGGATAAGTGCCATTATCAATGCCCTGAGATACATCTGACCAGTTCGGGGTAGAAGACAATTCAGGATCGATGCCTGAATATTTTGTTATTACAAAAAGATTTTGAGCACTTACATACAATCTGGCGTTCCTTAATGCACTTCCAATAAGGCCATTTTGAGGGAAAGTATATCCTAAAGTGATATTATTCAAGCGAATAAAACTTCCATCCTCAACAAAAAGTGAAGACTGGGCATACGTAGTGTTGGTTTCACTAAACCCGGCAACAGTTGTATTTGTATTTTCCGGTGTCCACCTGTTAAGTATATCTTTCGAAGTGGGACTTTCAACATCAGTTCCCATTCCAATGATTAGCCATCGTGTCTGGTTCCAGACATCATTCCCCTGTACGCCATTTACAAATATGGAAAGATCAAAATTTCCGTATTGTAAATTTGTGTTCCAACCCCATACAAAATCCGGCTGTGAGGATCCGATATGCATCATATCTTCTCCGCCATAGCTTTTGTTGTTGTCCACATCAATATATCTGGAGTCTCCGGGAACCAGACCGTATTCGGCAGCCGCTGCAGCTTCATGTTGCTGCCATAGTCCGTCAAAAACCAACCCTCTGAATTGCCCAATAGGTTCGCCAACTTTAAGTATAAACGGAGGTGCGGCATAAGTATTCGAGGTGTAACCCCCGTCCGTAAATATTTCGATTTCATCACCAAGATCCAAAATTTTGTTCCTGTTGGCACTTAAATTTAAACTGGTGTTTAATTTAAATTTTGATTTGTCTGCAATTACGCCAGAAAGAAAAAGTTCAAATCCTTTATTTTCCAACGAACCCACATTTTTTGTCAGTGTACCTCCTCCTGAATAATCCGGGATATTTACGTTCAGCAGCAGATCAGTGGTTTTCTTATAATAATAGTCAAGACTTCCAGACAAACGGCCTTCCAGTATTCCAAAATCAAGGCCAAGGTTAGTTTGTGCAGTAGTTTCCCATTTTAAATCAGGATTGGCAGCGACTCCCGGCGCTATTCCAATCATCTGGTTGGTAGTGCCGTTAAAAGAATAATTTCGGCCCAGACTAAGTAAACTCAGCGTTTTATAGGGTGAAATTGCCTGGCTTCCTGTTAGTCCGTAACTTGCCCTGAATTTCAGGTTTTGAACTGCGGAAATATCCTGAATAAATGGCTCATCTGAAATCCTCCAGGCAAATGCTCCCGAAGGGAAATAACCATATTTGTTATCACCATAAAATTTGGAGGAACCATCGGCCCGAAATGTGGCTGTAAAAAGGTATTTTTCATCAAAAGTATAATTGAGTCTTCCCAGAAATGATTGAAGAGACCAGTTGGTATAATTAGAACCCACCGTTCTTGTATCACCTAAGCCAACGTTATCATATCCCAAAGCAATGGTTGGAAAACCAGTGGCCCAGTTTCCATTGTAGCGTGAAACGAATATTTGCTGCTCATAAATTGCTGAAACATCCAGTTTGTGTTTGTCTGCAAACAAGTTGTTGTAGTTAAGCATATTTGTGTTTTGCAGATTCCATGAATAGTTGTTGTTATGGCCGGCTTCGGTAATTGATTTCGGCGAACCAGGGGCGGCAGTTTTTAAAAAGGGCCTGTTGGCAAAAAAACCATTGGCGCCCCCGCTAACAGAAAGAACCAATCCATTCACTATAGTATAATTGAATTTCAGATTGGAAATAGTTTTTAATTCCTTATTGTCAAATATTCTTTCCAGAGCATAAAAAACAGGATTTGAAGCGATTGGGCCATAGGATAGAGATTGTGTATAATTGTTCGCATCTTCATCCCAAACCGGAATATTCGGAGAGAAAATTAAAGCAGCCCCTGAAGCATCGCCCCTGCCATTATGTGTGTAATTATTTCTTGATTCTTCATAGGTAGAGTACATTGTAAATGCCACATCAAAATTATCCCTCAGTTGAGTATTAATATTTGTTCTTAACCCATATCTTTTATAAAAAGAATTTAGAACGATTCCCGTCTGATCGGCAATTGTACCCGATAAATAATATTGGGTTTTATCGGTGCCTCCACTAAAAGACAACTGGTAATTTTGGGTTCCACCATTTCTGAAAACTTCATCCTGCCAGTCGGTACCACCTGTTAAAGCCATTTCTGATATTTCATTTGCAGTAAATTGAGGATTTCTACCTACTGCCTCAAGTCTGGCATTTATGGTTTCCATATATTCAACCGGCCCCAGCAAATCATAAGTATTACTAATTTGATCAAGGCTGTAAAAAGCATCAAACTCAATTTTGGCGTCGCCACTTTTAGCTGATTTAGTAGTGATTAACACCACTCCATTGGCTCCCCGCGAACCATAAATAGCTGTTGATGATGCATCTTTAAGTACCGAAATGGAAGCAATTTCATTAGGATTCAGAGAAACAATATCGGCTCCAACAAATCCGTCAACCACGTAAAGAGGGTCATTATCGCCATTAATTGAGTTGGCTCCTCTTATTCTTATTTTCATTCCGGCGCCCGGCGCTCCACTTGGCTTTTGTACCTGAACTCCTGCTGCTCTGCCTTTTAGAGCATCCTCAAATCTGATAATAGGTTGATTCTCAAAATCAGCAGAAGTTACACTTGACACCGATCCTGTCAAATCACTCTTTCTGGTGACCCCATATCCAACGGCAACGACTTCTTCAATACCGAATGTTTCTTCTTCCATGCCAACATTAATCCGTGTTTGACCGGCGACAGCTATTTCCCGAGTTTTCATCCCCACAAACGAGAAAACCAGTGTGGCGTTCTCCGAAAGATTGGTTAGAAAATAGGTGCCGTCAGCATTCGTTATTGCCCCCTGTGTGGTTCCTTTTATAACCACTGTAACTCCCGGCAATGGCTGCCCCGATGCATCGGCAACCCTCCCGGAAACAGTGAATTGATCAAATAACTTTGCTTTTCCGCCAACAGGAGTTAAAACGATGTAGCGATCTCTGATTAAAAAGTCCACTTCCTTTTTATCGAACAACCGGATTAAAATTTCATCTACCTTTTCTTCCTCAAATGCAATGTTAACCTTTTTCGACACATCGATTAACTCACTGTTGTACAGAAAATAAAACTCACTTTGATCTTGAATAGCATATAAAACTTCGCGAATGGTAACATCTTTCAAGTTCAGACTGATTGTTTTGGTTTGTGCATAGCTGCCGCTGGCTAAAACCTGGAGGGCACTTATGAGCAGTATCAAAACCGTGTTGCGCATAACAATTAGTTTTTTTCGGTGCTGCCTTAAAAGCAAATGCACCTGGTTTAAAAAATTTTTCATAGTTTTACACTGTTTTAAATTATAGAATGATTTAAAATTACCCCCGGTCAGAAGCCGTGGGGGATGATGGAAGGAAGTTTTCGCAGCACTTCCTTCTTTTTTATAAGATTGATTTTACATTATCTTGCATTTACAATTATTTTTTGGTTATAGTTATTAATGATGGAGAAAATTCTCCTGAATCCTTTTCAGGTTTTCCCTGAGTATATCGGATTAAAATTCCCGGTGAACTTATTTCCAGAAGTTCCAATACCCGGTGTAATGGTTCATTATCGAAAGTGGTGGTAAACTTATAGTGTTTGATTCCTTCATCCGCAATTACTACCCTTACTCCATACCATTTTTCAAGCAACGAAGCCAGCTCTGTTATTGGAGTATCGTCTAAAATCATGATGTTTTCGCGCCAGGCAATGTATTTCTCAATTTCAATATTCTCTAATGTTACCGTTTTATTTATTTTATCAAATTCAAGAAAATCGTTTGGCTGCAGTTCGCAATATTTCCAACTTCCTCCGTCACCGGAAAACCGGAATTTTACTTTTCCTTCTTTTAATGCCACCTGAATTTGTTCAGACTCCGGCCAGGCGTTCACATTAAACTGTGTGCCCAGCACCTCCACTTCGGCATTTCCGGTTTTCACCAAAAAAGGTGATTGTTCGTTTTTTACCACATCGAGAAACGCTTCTCCTGTGAGTTTCACTTCCCGGTTTTTGCGGATGAATGGAATGCCATAACGCAGGTGACTGCCGGAGTTGAGCCAAAGGTTGGTGCCGTCGGGCAAAACAACATGCGAGCGCATACCCACCGGGCTGTGGATTTCCTGCCAGGTAATTTCACTTTGTGCCAGCTCGCTAACTGTAGCTTTATCTTTCTGAAAAAAGAGCGTCCAGATTGCAAAAGCCAGCAGAGGCAAAGTAAGCACTGCCGCAATGCGGGTGAGGGTGGTAAAAATGCTGTATGTACTATTTCTCTGATTGATTTTGCTGCTCACTGTGCGGTAGGCCTTGTCAACATCCACCGAAACAGTCTGGTCGATTAAGTTTGCCGCTTCCAGCTTTTTATCGAAGGGAGACAATCCTTTCCTGTACTCTATAAATTTTTTGAATTCAGATTCGGATTGTTTTATATGGATATGTTTATTCATTCTTTTATTGCTGTTCAAACCATCAAATTTAGTCTGGTTTACTGATAATACAATTGTGAACGGGAAAACACGTAAAAGAAAATGAAAATAATTGAAAAATATTTTGAAAACAGTTTAATGACCGAACTACGAATTTCCCCTCCTTTTTGTCAAGGAGGGGAAAGACAGCTTTAGCTGGTAGGGGGGGGTTGTCCGTTTTTCATGGCAGAACATCATTCAAATTTATTTTATTGGATTGACCACCCCGGCTTTGTCCTGATTATCTGTAGAAAGGATTTTATAATGCGTTGGACTTCAGCCACCCCTCCTTTATACAACAATAAATTCCATAACTGCAACCGTTAAAGGAGGGGAAACTCTTTAATAGTTGAAATATTTTGAAAACAATTTAATGTTCGGACTACGAATTTCCCCTCCTTTTTGTCAAGGAGGGGAAAGACAGCTTTAGCTGGAAGGGGTGGTTTTTAAATTTAAAATTAACGTTGGATAAATGCGCGGTTCCAAACCGCGCCACCCGGCACTAAAACAACATCAGCAAAAACATGTAATCTTTCAGTTCTTCCCGCAAAATTTTAAGAGCATTGGAGATGTGGGTTTCCACGGTGCGTTTGGAAATATTAAAGTGCTCGGCTATCTGATCGTTGGAAAAACCCTTGAACCGGCTTAAACCAAAAACTTCGCCGGTTCGCGATGGCAGTTTCTCAAAAGCAGACTTGATGAGTGCCTGCAATTCCGACTCAACAAACAGGTCGGGTTGATACAGCCTGTCTGTTTCTATCATTTCCCGAAGTTCAACACGAACTTTTTCACTGATTTTTTCTTTTTTCAGGTAGTTCAGCGCCCGGTTTTTTACCGAAGTAAAAAAGTAACTTTTCAGGGTAACTGATTGTTTGATTTCTTTTCGGCCAGTCCACAGCTTCACAAAAAATTCCTGGACAATTTCTTCGGCTTCATCGCGGTCGAGAATAATCTGCGATGCAAAAGTTACCAAACCGGGATAATAAAACCGAAACAGCAATTCAAAGGCAGTCTGGTCGCCGTTAATGAGTCGCTGTATCAGGGTTTCTTCTTTAATCCCATTGATAACAGTCATGGAAGCAAATGTAGGAAATAATTTAATACCTCGCCACCAGCGGCATCTTCCTTCCAAAGCCGAACGCCTTGGAACTAACCCTCAAAATGGGTGCTGCCTGAAATCGTTTATACTCGGTAGTGTTCACCATCCGAATAACTTTTTTCACCGTTTCCGCATCGAATCCTTTGTTTTCAATTTCTTTTGGAGAAAGATTTTGCTCGATAAAACTGAAAAGGATTTCATCGAGAATTTCATACTCGGGCAACGAGTCGGTGTCTTTCTGTTCAGGACGCAGTTCGGCAGAGGGTGGTTTTACAATGGTATTTTCGGGAATAATTTCCCGTTCGCGATTGATAAAACGAGCCATTTTAAACACATCGGTTTTATATACATCGCCCAGCACAGCCAGTCCGCCGTTCATGTCGCCGTATAGCGTACCGTAACCAACGGCACATTCGCTTTTATTGGTGGTGTTCAGCAAAATGTGGCCAAATTTATTGGAGATGGCCATGAGGTAAATGCCCCGCGCCCGCGCCTGGATATTCTCCTCGGCAATCCCGGATTGTGTGCCTTCAAAAAGTGGGGCAAGTTCTTTTTCAAAGGAATCCACTGCACTTTGAATATTTAAAATGTCGTAGCGAATTTTCAGATTTTCGGCCAGTTGACGAGCATCCTCCACGCTGTGGTACGATGAATATTTTGAAGGCAACAACAACACTCGCACATTTTCAGGCCCCAGTGCCCGGACTGCCAAAACAACAGTAACTGCCGAATCTATTCCGCCGGAAAGTCCCAAAGTGGCCTGCCGGAAACCATTTTTTCCAAAATAATCGCGGATTCCGAGCACCAGTGCATCGTAAATCTTTTCGATGCGGTTTGTTTCAGGCTGAAGTTTAATTCCTCCCGGATTTTGGGTGTCAACAACCAGAAAATCTTCTTCGAAATACTTCAGTTCCTTTACAATTTTGCCGTGTACGTTAATAAAAACCGAGCCTCCGTCGAAAATCAGTTCGGTTTGGGCGCCGGTTTGGTTCACATAAAAAATGGGCAGGTTGTATTTTTTTGCCTTTTTAACCAGCACATCTTTCCGCCAGTTTTCCTGGTTGTACGAAAACGGCGAAGCGGAAATATTCACCACAAATTCAGGCTGAAGTTTTGCCAGTTCTTCCATGGGCGAAACCCGGTAAAGTTTGTTTTTACCGAACTCGTTGGCAGTGGGTTGTTCATCCCACAAATCTTCACAAATGGTAACGGCTATGCGTTCGCCTTTGTATTCAACTATATCAAAATCACGGTTAGGCTCGAAGTGACGGTATTCATCAAAAATATCGTAAGTAGGCAGCAGGGTTTTATTGTGCACTGACTGAATTTTTCCTTCAACCAAAAAAAACGCCGAATTGAACAGCGTTTTACCCTGCTCGTTTTCGTTGATACGCGGTGCGCCCACAATCGCCGCAATCCCATGGCAGGAGGCAGCTATTTGTTTTACTGTTTCTTCGGCTTTGCGGATGAACTCCTTCTTTTCCAGCAAATCGTGCGGATAATATCCTGTTACTGAAAGCTCGGAAAAAACAACGAGGTCGGCGCCTGCAATTTTCGCTTTTTCAATATGTTCAATAATTTTCGCGGCATTTCCTTCAAAATCGCCGATAATGTAGTTTAATTGTGCCAGTGCAACTTTCATAAACCAATGATTATAAATCTTTTAAATAATTTTCAGTCTCTTTGATAATTCGATCCTTTATTTCATCCCATTTGAGATTATTACCTTTCAAAATAACGGGCCAGTCTTCCATCACCACATCATTAAACCATGTGATGCTTTTTAAAACATTTACCTCGTTATATTGAGCATACTTTTGTTTGTAAAAGGAAATCAATTCAGAAAGGGAAAAACTATCAAGCAAAAAATAAATATCGATAAAATCCTTAACCCGCTGGCCACTAACAGTAATAGCGTTAAGTTTCATTGCAGCAATGTCTTCAACTGCTAAAATTGAAATTCCATCTACTCTTAATGACTGACCAATCAACGGATATCTGTGGGCGATAATATCAACCTGAATTTCGTTTATGCTTCCTTTAATTGTATTTTCAGCGGAGAAAAAAAGTTGGAATTGAAAGTCGGATGATAGCTTTTCAAGTAATTGTTCAACATCGAAACTAAAATCAGAAAACAGGTCAATGTCAATTGATTTTCGGTGACCGTAAAGTAAGGCCAATGCTGTTCCTCCAACAAGAGAAAACCCATCAAGGTATTTTTTACTTTGAAGTTTTTTTAATAACTCCAATGCTGATTGGTCGATTGTTTCCGTATGTAACATTTAAATTCGTTAATTGGAACTTGTAAAAGCAGCGAAAGAAAATTAAGCGTTTTGGGGTCAATATAATTCAGGCTACAAACCGTTTTTTTTACCTCTTCTTTTCCGTAATGCCTTAATATTAATTTTATTTCCCGGAGGTTCCCTAAATTCATTACCCGTTCAATAATAATCCTTTTGGATTTATTCTCATCCAGTAAATCAGGATTAATATCCCAAAAATATGTTTTGTTGAGTTTTTCAAGTAATTCCGGCATGGCTCATTTTTTATCAAAAATACAAAAATATGCCGTGAATAGCTATTTCATAAATGGCTGCCTGTTATTTTTGTTTCAAATTTGCAATAAAATTAAAACCAGTTCGTATTGAAATATAAAATTATGAAAAAAGAATCTCAACATCAATTTTATAGATACATGTATAAATCCCCCGTCTCATTATCATTCAACACCCCCTTTTTTAAAGGGGGATTTCACCGAAGTTACTTCGGTTCATATAAAATAATGAATACTCTTTTTATTATTCTGATATTTTTTTCATCATGCAACCGTAATCCGCTGAAAGTTGATATTTCGGATATAGAAACTGAAATAGAAATCGTACGTTTTGACCAGGAGCTTTTTGATTTACCAATGCAGGATACACTGGCAGAATTAACTGCGCTTCGAAATAATTTTCCTGAATTTTTCGATTTGTTCACCTGGAAAGTGATTGGAGTGGGCGGCATTCAAGAAGAACATTTTCCGAAGATTATAGGCGAATTTTTGACCGACACCATGATTGTGAATATTAAAACACTGGTAGAAAATGAGTTTTCGGATTTCAAAAAAACAGAAGCAGAACTGATAGAAGCTTTCAAATACTTTCAGTACCATTTTCCGGAAAAAGAACTGCCAACCCTTTTTACCATGATTTCGGGTTTTAACCAGTCGGTGGTAACAGCAGAAAACATTATCGGTGTGAGCCTCGACAAATATATGGGGCGCGATTTTACTTACTACAAACAGTTGAGCAACGTTCCGATGTACAAAATTAAAAACATGCATCCGGAAAAACTGGTTTCTGATGTGGCTTACGCCTGGGCAATGACAGAGTTTGATGAAAGGGGAACCGCCACCACCCTGCTCGACCATATTGTCCACCAGGGAAAATTGTTTTATTTTATGGATGCCCTGCTACCCGAAATGCACGATTCTCTAAAAATTGGTTACACCGCTGAACAACTAAAGTGGTGCAAAAACAACGAACCCCAAATGTGGAATTTTTTGGTGGAAGAAAAAATGCTGTATTCCAACCGACGGATGGACATTTTGCGTTTTATTAACGACGGCCCTTACACAACCGGATTTCCAACCGATTCGCCCGGAAAAAGTGGCGTTTGGATTGGCTGGCAAATTGTGCGCCAGTACATGAAAAAGCACAAAGAAGTTTCTGTTTCGGATCTGATGAAAAATATGGACTATCAGCAGATTTTAAACGATTCCAGGTATTATCCGGAATAGAGGAACTGGTCATTGGTCACTGGTCACCAGGGAAACATTAAAAAGGGCATGTTCTGTAAAACACACCCTCTCATCAAAAAAATATCTTGAAAATTACAACTCTCTTATTTTAATGCCGCGGAACCAAACATCGTCGCCATGGTCTTGCAATGCAATATAACCAGATTTGGCCACGTTTGCCCAGTCTTCATTCAATTCAGGAAATTTTGAATCAGCCACCAGAGTGTTCCAGTCATCTGTCCACAGGTGGTATTCCAAAACAGTTTCGCCGTTTTGTTTGTGAACAACAGTTCCGTTGTACACCAGAATTTCAACCGAGTTCCATTCGCCGGCAGGTTTGGCATTTTGCGGGTCAGCAGGAATCAAATCGTACAATGAACCCGCTTTGCGGTTCCCATCTTTGCCAAGCATGGCATCGGGGTGGCGTTCGTTATCGAGCACCTGCATTTCAGGTGCGGTTTTCCAGATTGGCCAGTCTTCCACTTCTTTTCCAAGGTAGAAAATACCGGAATTCCCCCCTTCTCCAATTTTCCATTCCATCTTCATGTGGAAATTAGAAAATTCTTTGTCGTAAAGAATGTCGCCACCGTCTTCAGAGCCGGCTTCGCCCATTCCTGAGCCTTTGCAATGCAATGTTCCGTCAACCACTTCCCAGCCTGCCGGGAAATGACCTTTGTTCACACCCCGCCAACCTGCGCTGGATTTGCCGTCGAACAGCAACACCCAACCGGCATCTTTTTCTGCCAGTGTCAATTCATTCGGGCCAACTTCCTCAACAGCAGCCGATTTTTCTTCAGACTCATCGGCTGATTTTTTCTGGCCACCGGTGCATGAAATTCCAAAAACTAATGCACCTGCAAAGAGAAAAGAAAAAACTTTTTTCATTTTTATTCTATTTAATTGGTTAAAGTATCATTGTTTCTAATTGGTTGTACAAAAATAATTGAAAAACGTTACATCCAAAACATTTAAATCATTCCTTAATTATATTGCCGCTGAGATAAAATGAATGAGAATAATCTGATTCTTCCAATATTCTTTTGTAATTTCGGTAATCATTCGAAATATAAAACAAGAA
>NZ_JAWLCI010000039.1:0-46629 GCF_041687215.1 Mariniphaga sp. | reverse complement strand
CTACTCAAAGAGGTGTGGTTGATATTGAATTTTTCCTGTTTAGAGTTGCTAAAATATATGCTTGAAGTTAAATACTCCACAAAAAGTTAAACTGAGCCCTTTTCTTTTACTTGATTTAGCACTTTCAAAATCCTGATTTAACGCAGATTATTCATAAATAATCCCTACATCAAATAGCCAATTCTTCTTTTAAAAATTTAGCAGTAAACGACTTTTTGTTTTTTATAATTTCTGCGGGAGTTCCGGTACAAAGAATTTCGCCGCCGTTTTTACCGCCTTCCGGACCGAGGTCGATGATGTGATCAGCCACTTTTATAACATCCATGTTGTGTTCTATCACAATTACGGTATTTCCCCGGTCAACCAGTTTGTTCAGTACATCCAGCAAAACGCGGATGTCTTCGAAATGAAGGCCGGTAGTTGGTTCATCTAAAATATACAATGTTTTCCCGGTGTCGCGTTTGGCAAGTTCGGTGGCCAGTTTCACCCGTTGTGACTCACCGCCGGATAAAGTGGTGGATGATTGCCCCAGCGTAATGTATCCCAATCCCACCTCCTGCAACGTTTTTAGTTTGATTGCGATGGAAGGAATATTTTCAAAAAACTCCACCCCCTGGTTGATGGTCATTTCAAGCACGTCGCTGATTGATTTTCCCTTGAAGCGCACCTCCAGTGTTTCGCGGTTGTACCGTTTGCCGTTGCATTTGTCGCAATGCACATACACATCGGGCAGAAAATTCATTTCGATGAGTTTCATACCGCCGCCCTGACATTCTTCGCACCGGCCTCCTTTTACATTAAACGAAAACCGGCCCGGTTTGTACCCTCTGATTTTTGCCTCGGGAAGTTGAGTGAACAGGTTGCGAATATCGGAAAATACGCCAGTATAGGTTACCGGATTCGACCGTGGTGTGCGGCCAATGGGCGACTGATCAACCCGGATAACTTTGTCCACAAGGTCCAGACCTTCAACCGATTTGTAAGGCAGTGGATCTTCAACCGAATTGTAAAAATGCTGGCTTAAAACAGGTTGCAAAGTGGCGTTAATGAGTGACGATTTTCCGCTGCCCGAAACTCCGGTTACACAAATAAACATACCCAGTGGAATTTCAAGAGTCACGTTTTTTAAATTATTGCCGGCACATCCCTTCACCTTCAGAAAATCTCCTGAACCTTTTCTTCTTTTGGTTGGAACTTCAATCTTTCTTCTGTTATTCAAATAATCGGAAGTTAGAGTATTCGCTTTTAACACTTCTTCCGGCGGACCTATGGCCACCACTTCTCCTCCGTGTCGTCCGGCATGAGGCCCCATATCGATGAGCCAGTCTGCGTGCAACATGGTATCTTTGTCGTGCTCCACAACAATTACAGAGTTTCCGCTGTCTCGCAGTTGTTCAAGCGCATGAATCAACTTTAAATTGTCGCGGTGATGCAGGCCAATGCTGGGTTCGTCGAGAATGTACAACACATTTACCAGTTGCGAACCAATTTGTGTGGCCAGCCTGATGCGTTGCGATTCGCCGCCAGACAAACTTTGCGCTGTTCGGTCGAGCGCCAGGTAATTGAGGCCAACGTCAAGCATAAATCCCAACCGGTCTCGAATTTCTTTAATTACCTCTGTTCCAATTTTTCGTTGTCTTTCAGAAAGTCGTTCTTCCAAACCGGTAAACCACGCGCCCAATTCTTTTAAATCCAGTTGGGCAAGCTCCGAAATGTTTTTGTTGTCGATTTTAAAATGCAGCGATTCTTTTTTCAAACGCTGCCCGCTGCACGCCGGGCAAATCGTTGTTTTTACAAACTGGTTTGCCCACTTCTGTGCCCGCTTGGCGGGATTATCCTCACGCTGGCTGTCAATGTATTTCACCACGCCGTCGTAACTCATCATGTAATTCATGCTGGTGCCGAGCGGTGTATTTTTCAGTTGAATCCTTTCGTTTGTGCCGAACAAAACTGCATCCAAACCTTCTTCAGAAATATTCTTTACTGGAGTTTTCAGGGTGAATCCGAATTTTTCTCCGAGAGCCTCAATCTGCCAGAAAATTAATGAGTTGCGATAGGAACCCAGCGGTGCAATTCCACCTTTGGCAATGCTTTTATTTTTGTCGGGAACTATTTTATCGATATCGATTTCAGTAACTCTTCCCAGTCCGTTACATTTGGGACAGGCGCCCTGCGGCGAGTTAAATGAAAAATTGTGCGGCGCCGGTTCACTGTATGAAATTCCGGTGGTTGGGCACATCAATAAACGGCTGTAATATTTGGCCTGACTAGTATCGTGATCCAATATCATAAGAATTCCTTGACCGTGTTTCATGGCCGTTTGCACACTATCTTTCAAGCGTTTGCTACTTGTTTCATCCACCACCAGTTTATCAATGACAATCTCGATAAAGTGGTTTTTGTAGCGGTCAACCCGGTGATTGTGTTTTATCTCGGTAATTTCGCCGTCAACCCGGGCCTGTAAAAATCCTTTGCGACGAATTTGCTCAAACAGTTCACGGTAATGGCCTTTCCGGCCTTTTACCACCGGCGCCAGAATATGGATTCGTTTTCCGGCAAAATCACTTTTAATCAATTGCAGGATTTTCTCTTCGGTGTATTTCACCATTTTTTCGCCTGTGTTGTACGAAAATGCTTCGGCAGCGCGTGCATACAACAAACGCAGGAAGTCGTAAATTTCGGTTACCGTACCAACAGTTGAACGCGGGTTGCGTGTGGTCACTTTTTGCTCGATTGAAATAACCGGACTCAGACCAGTGATTTTATCCACATCGGGTCGTTCAAGATTTCCCAGAAAAGAGCGTGCATAAGCCGAAAATGTTTCAATGTAGCGTCGCTGCCCTTCGGCATAAATGGTATCGAACGCCAGCGATGATTTGCCGCTACCGCTTAATCCGGTAATAACGGTGAGCTTGTTGCGGGGAATCACCACATCTATGTTTCGCAGGTTGTGCACCCGCGCTCCGTGAACCACAATTTTTTCTTCGGAATCCAACTCCTCATCCAGAACAAGTTCATCCGTATATTTTGTCTCCTGCATTTTTCTTTTTTGTTTACTTCAAGCCTGAACTGTTAACTTCCTTCAGGGTATTCAATAATCGGAATTTTTACCGTGTATTTTTTTCCGCCGGAATTGGTCAGGAAATTATCACGCAACCAGGGGTTAAAATCTTTGAGCAATTTGTAATTGATGCCATGTTCCAACGCAAAATCGGCAAAATCGGCCACTTTCCCGGTTATTTCTACTTCGCGGGTTTGAATAAGGGGGTATTTTTCGTCTTCTGAAATGAAAAGATTATATTTTTCAGGGTTTTCCATTATCAGTTTCAGTGCAATAATCCGGAAAACATACCGGCTGGTTTCTTCTCCAAAAAGAAGGTCGTAATAGGAAGCATTTTTTTGCCTCAGAATTTGCCTTTCCACTCCGCGATTTCCTGCATTAAATGCAGCTGCCACCACTGACCATGAACCGTATTTTTCATACGAATCGAGCAGATAATCGCAGGCCGCATGCGTCGATTTTTCGATGTGATATCGTTCGTCCACTTCGCTGTTGATTTCCAGTCTGTAATCGCGACCAGTTCCTTCCAAAAACTGCCAAAGCCCAACGGCACGGGCAGGCGAAACAGCACGCGGATTAAAACCGCTTTCGGCCAATGCGAGGTATTTAAAATCATCAGGCACTCCTTTTTCTTGCAAAATCGGCTCAATAATTGAAAAATAGCGCGGCGCCATTTTAATATAGCGGATGGTTTGCGAATGAAAATAGGAATTCACTAGCAACTCACGGTCAAGCGATTCACGCACATCGAACCGCCAAAGAGGAACAGGTTCGTTGGCAAAAGTTACCGAATCAGGAATTTCCACAGCTTTAAATGCGGCAGGTGTCTCCATGGTTACTTCGGATTCAGCCTCGGCTGTTGTCCCGGTTATTAACAAGGCTACAATTCCTGTATTCAAAATAACAATAATCGACAAAACAATTCCCCAACTCTTTTTTCTGCTCATTTCTTCTGTGTTTTTCTAAAAAACGCAAAAATACACTTTTAGTTGTTGGCAGACAACGGGAGGGAGTTTAAAGTTCCCAGTTTAAATCATGAAGGCTGGTTACAGGTTCTAAGTCGCAGGCTTTTCAACCTTAAAAAATCTTCAAAGTTTTAATGCAATCAAACGGATAGCACCGCTTAAAGCGATGCCATCCGCTATTACCGAAGTGATTAATTGAAGAATTCAAGTCATACCATCACTTCAAGTGATAGTATGACTGCTGAACATGGTTTAATTGTATTCCTGAACGGGAATGTGGCTTACCTGTTGGATGTCCTGCAAATTGGAATAGTCGTACTGGTAAAAACCGTCTTTTCCAATCATAAACAGGAAATCGTTAAACGGGATCACATCAAACGCATCAATTTCGGCGAACTGTGCAATTTTCCGGCTTCCGATTAATGCCAGGTTGGAGGCATCGTAAACCAGCAGTCCGTCTTTGCCGTCGCACACAAAAAGGATTTCGTCGTCAATTCCCAGTCCGTAAGGTTCCTGCATGGTGTAGGAATGTTGCAGAGTAGCATTCTTATAGTCGCTGCTTAACTTCAGTATGTCGAGCTTGCTGACAGTGCGGCCACATTCGTTACCACCGCGCAATGTTACATATGCAATGTGGTTTTGCACCACCACCGGATCGCAACTGCGCACATGGCTGTAACTGTTAATCTGCATCGGATTTTTAGGATCGGCCAGTGAGTAACCCAACATTCCGGTCATGGTTCCTAAAAACATGTGGTCATCGTGAATAAACATGGTTTCAATGTCGAGCCCGGCTTTCTTTTCACTGGCCAAAACAGGATTTTCACTGTTTTCCACGTTGAAAATATGAAACTCTTCAGAATCGACGGTGTATAAAAAATCGCCGTTCAGTCCGAACCGGGCCATGGAACCGCCAATCCCAAAAGAGTTTCCCTGAGTGCTGCTGGTATATCCGCCAATACTTTGCGATGAAGAGGAAGCAGTGGCAAAATTGGCATAAGCGGCATCCATATACATTTTTTCGCCGTACCAGCCGCTGCGGTAAATGGGGTAGTTTTTACGCTCCACCTGCAACCGGGCGTAATCAATTTCCCAGTCAACCACAACGCCTTTTTTTTCATCCACTTCGGCCATCAGCAGGTTGGGGTCGGTAGCCTCAGGGATGGTATAAGGAAAAACTTCGGGAATTCGCTCAACTTCTTTTGGGTTGTTCAAGTCGGAAATGTCGATGGCCACCAGGTCGATGTAACTGTCGGCATACAAAACATCGTTTTTAATGGCCATGTCGATATTTCCGGGAATTTCAATAAAAGCTGTGTTAACCGGGTTGTGCGGATCGCGGTTGTCGATGATATGAATCCCTTTCAGTTCTTCATTTATAAAAATGAACCCGTCTTTAAAATAGATTTTGCCCGGTTTAACCAGATTGCGGGGTGTTTGCTGTTTTACTGCCGAGCGCAATTCAGTGTAAGTCATGTAAACCGGCACATTGCGCAGGTCGTTTTCGTAAATTACATCTTTGCATCCTGAAATGGAAAAAACCAGCAGGAAAATTCCGAACCATTTTATACTTTTTGTTTTCATACCTTCATTATTTAAAAATTAAACCGAGGGATAAACTTATCCTGTTGTAGCGTTGCTCCAGTTCATATTTGTCTTTTCCTGAATAATTGAGAGCATGGTACCGGTAGCCCGCTGCCATGCTGAACCCAAGATTTGGCCCGAACATGGAAGTAATCCCAAAACCGGGATTCAATAAGATTCCACCGCTGGCTTTCAGGTATTTGGGCGGCAGGTTTCGGGAGTCGTTATCGTCGTACAAATCGGATGGTTGCTGCACTTCGCCGGGAAAAAGGTAGCCGGCTTTCAGAAAAAGGTGTGGCGAAAACCGGGTTTGCCTGAACTTGAATTCAAAATTGGCAAAAGCCGGTATAAATGTCTGTTCCATGTAATATTCGACGCCTGTTCCGCCGCCTGCAAAAAAGTTTCCGGTTAAACCATAATTAAATGAACCGTGGAAAAACTGCGGGGCGCTTTCTTCATTTTCGGCATTTCCGGGAAGAACGCCGCCATCAACTTTAAAAAACCAGGGAACCTCCACCAGGGCCAGTTTATTTGATGTATTTCGATATAACATCGTATCTATATCCGTTTTAGGGAAAACCAAAATATTTTTGCGCCATTTCATTTTAAATACATCCGGACTGTCCGGGTCCAATACTTTCCCTGAAAAAACTGAGCCGTTTTTTAAAAACACCCTGACTTTTTCATTTTGTGCAAAAACGGATTGAATAAAAACGGATAAAATGGTTATTAATAAAAGCGTTCGCATGAATAGTTTTTTTTGTTAAAAAGTCATAAGTCATACCATCACTTTGAGTGATAGTATGACTTTGCTGAACATTGTTTAATTGTTTTCCTTCACCGGGATAAAACTTACCTGGCGGATGTCGTTTAAGTTGGAATAATCGTACTGATAAAATCCGTCGTCGCCAATCATAAACAAATAACCGTTTACCGGAATAACGTCGTAGGTATTGATGTTGGAAAAGCGGGCAATCATGTGGTCGTCTATGTGATGTTTGTCGGTAACATCGTAAACTTTCAGACCGGCGTCGCCGTCGCACACAAACAAAATGTCGCCGTCAATTCCCAGTCCGTAAGGTCCGTTAAGCGGATAGGACTGCAGCAATGTGGTGTTTTTGTAATCATCTGAAAGCTGAAGCACATCCAGCCGGTTTACGTCACTGCCGCACTGGTTTCCACCGCGCAGGGTCACATAAGCATAGCCGTCGGCAACCACCACCGGATCGCAACTGGTTACGTGCCAGAATTCTCCCACATATTTGGGAACAGTTGCCACATCGAGGTTGAAAATCCGCATCCCTGATTGCGTACCAAAAAACATGTGGCCATCGTAAATAAACATGGTTTCCACATCCCAGCCCACATTTTGATTGCCGATGCTGTGCGGATTTTCATCGTCGTTTACATCGAACATGTACAACGTGGAATGGTCCACCGCATACAAATAATCGCTGTACAATCCGAACCGGGCCATACTTCCGCCAATACCAAAAGTGCTGCCCTGCTGTGATGGTCCCCCGGTAAACCCTCCGTCGCTCATGGCATTTTCTGCTCTTCCAAACCCGTAATAGACTGGATAATAATGGTATTCCATTTCCTGCCTAACCTTTTTTATTTCCCAGTCAATGACCACACCCTTTTCCTCATCCACTTTGGCCACGCGGTAATCTTCGTTATAAGGCGGTGTGGTGTAAGGGAAAATATCTTCCACCCGGCTCACTTCTTCCGGATTGTTTACGTCCGAAATATCAATGGCCACCAAATCGACGTAACTGTCGGCATACAATGTGTTGTTTTTAATGGCAATATCGGCATTTCCGGGAACTTCAATAAAACCAATATTTTCAGGATTTTCGGGATTGCGGTTATCAATAATGTGAATGCCTTTCAATTCTTCATTGATAAAAATGTAGCCGTCTTTAAAATAAATCTTCCCGGGATTTTCAAGTTGACGCGCCACTTTCAGATTTACGGCTTCGCGCAAATCTTCGTAACTCATGTAAACGGGCGAGTTGGCGGTAAACACTTCGGTGTATTCGTCCATGCACGCGTTGGATGTTGTCATTAAAACGATAAAAGCAAAAATATTTCTGATAGTTTTCATAATGCTGATTGTTTAGTTGAAAATGATACCCATTTTAACTGTAAGCCGGTTGTAGTCGATGTCGAGTCTGTAATCGTTTTCACCTTTGTAATGAAGCCGGTGAAACTGGTAACCAAACCCCAGCGACATGCCAAATCCGGGAGAAAAAAGATGCGAATAGCCGATACCCGGATTGATTAGAATTCCCCCTTTGGGATCAAGTTCTCCGTAGTTGTGGGAGGGTTGAGGACCAGGCCAGATGCTGCTGCTGCTCCAATATGGTTGTACATCGTAATAAATTTCGCGCGAATCTTCCAGCGCTACCTGGTAACCTGTCTTCACAAAAAAGTAAGGCGACGACCACGAATTCCGCAGTTTATATTCGGCATTTAAAAAAGCCGGCAGGTATGATTCTTTCAAAAATTCGGCGCCAAAACCAACTCCTGCAGAAAACTGCGGCGTAATCAGGTAATTTACCGTTCCGGTAAAACTTAGCGGCGCCGACTGGCTGTTTTGAGAATTTCCGGCCAAAACTCCAATTTCGGTGCGGTAAAAAAAGCGGGAATACTGCGGAAGGTTTTCCATTTGAGCCACACGTGAAGCGCGCCGTCCGGCCACACTGTCAATTTCAGCAGCATCAAAAACCCAGATGTTTCCGGCTGATTCAACCCGTAACTTACCGGCATCAGTGTATTGAAATTTTCCTTTCAGGATGGTTCCGTTTTTGAGGTAAACAAAACCTTTTTCGCTTTGTGCAAACAGAGAAAAGGTAAAAAGCACAGCAATTGTAAACAGACACAATTTTTTCATAGTAATAGTTATTTTACTCAATAGATGGAAAAGGTTGCTGATTGGTTGCGTGAAAAGAAATATTTTTCCAATATTCGGGTAACTTTTTTTAAGTGTTCTGTTCAATCATTTTTTTTAATACCAATATGAAACATTTTGCAGTCGCCTTTTTCTTTTCTATTCTCTTTATTTTCAGCGCAAATGCACAAGAACCACTGAGTTATTTCCTACCGGAAGATGTCACTTTCAATAGCAACATTCCAACTCCTGAAGAATATTTTAACCAGCAGTTGGGAGAATGGCACCTTACTCACGACCAGGTACTGAGTTACATGAAAGAAATTGCCCGTATTTCAGAACGGGCGGTAATTCGTGAATATGCCCGTTCGTACGAGAACCGTCCACTGGTGCATCTTATTTTTACTTCGGAACAGAACCAAAACAAACTGGATGAGCTGAAAGAACTGCATTTCAACTATTCCCAACCCGGAGAAAATATGTCGCCGGAAAATATTCCGCTGGTGGTTAATCTGGGGTACGGTGTGCACGGAAACGAATCGAGCGCAACCAATTCATCGGTTCTCACGGCTTATTATTTAGCGGCGGCACAGGGAGATAAAATTGACCAATTACTGGAAAGTACCATCATTCTGGTTGACCCGTGCCTGAACCCCGACGGATTTGTACGCCACAGCACCTGGGCCAACATGCATCAGAGTATTACCGATGTTACCAGTCCCGACTCACGCCAGTTTCGTGAAGTTTGGCCGGGCGGACGCACCAACCACTACTGGTTCGATTTAAACCGCGACTGGCTGTTGCTGGTTCACCCGGAAAGCCGTGGACGGGTGGCTGCTTTTCATGAATGGAAGCCCAACATTGTTACCGACCACCACGAAATGGGCGCCAACTCCACGTTCTTTTTTCAACCCGGAGTACCCAGCCGGAACAACCCGCTGACACCCGAAGAAAACTACCGGCTTACTTATGAAATCGCAAAGTACCATGCTGAATTCCTGGATGAAATTGGCTCGCCTTATTATATGGAAGAACAGTTCGACGATTACTATTTCGGAAAAGGTTCATCATATCCCGATGTAAATTCCAGCGTGGGCATTTTATTTGAGCAAGCCGGCTACAGGGGAAGAATCCGCGAAACTTCCAACGGAATTAAAACGCTGGCTTTCGGCATAAAAAACCAGTTTACCGTTTCGCTTTCCACATTGGAAGCTGCAATAAACCTGAAGGATGAACTGCTGCAGTTTCAGAAAGAATTTTACCGCGAAGCTCTTGAATTGGCTGATAAAGATGCTGTTAAAGCTTATGTTTTCGGCGATGAAAACAATTTGCAAACCACCCTGAAATTTGTGAATGTTCTGAATCAGCATCAGATTCAGGTTTTTCCAAATGAACAGGAATATACTTCGGACGGCAAAACATTCAAACCCGGTTCCAGTTTTGTGGTTCCCCTAAAACAACCGCAATACCGCCTGATAAAAAGTATGTTCGATGTAACCACTGAATTTGCCGACAGCACCTTTTACGATGTTTCTACCTGGACTTTTCCCTACGCATTTAACCTGCCGTTTGCCAAATTAACCTCGCTCAGAAACATTCAGATTTCCGAAAAAATGGCTGAACCGGAAATACCGGAAGGGAAAGTGGTTGGCGGGAAAAGCAGTTTGGCTTACTTGTTCAAATGGAATGAATATGCTGCGCCCGAAGCACTTTTTCAAATACAAAATAAAGGATTGATGACAAAAGTCGCCACCGATGAATTTACATTCATTATTGACGGCAACGAAGAAAGTTTCACCTACGGTACCATTCTGGTTCCCGCAGCCGGACAGGAGATGGATGAGGAGGAGATTTTCAGTATGGTAACATCAGTGGCACAAAAAACCGGTATCGATTTTTACGGATTGGATACCGGTCTTGCTAGCAAAGGAATTCACATTGGAAGCGGCAGTTTTGTTTCGCTTGAAAAACCCGAAGTACTGATGCTGATTGGTGGGAGTGTGAGCAGCCGCGATGCTGGTGAAATCTGGCATTTGTTCGATCAGCAATACAAAATTCCGGTTACACTTGCTGACAGTGACAATTTGGGCAGTATCAACTTAAACCGGTACAACAACCTGATTTTACCGGCAGGTTCTTACCGCGAGTTAAACAATACTGTAACAGAAAAAATAAGACGCTGGACCGAAGCAGGAGGAACACTGATTACCATAAAAAATGCGGCCTCGTGGGCAACCCGCAACGATTTGGGAAAAACACAGTTCAAAAAAAGTATTGAACCCGACACCACGCTGCAACTGAATTATGTCGATCGCAGCAAGGAATACAGTATAAACGCCATTGCCGGCGCTATTTTCAAAACTGAAATGGATATTACGCACCCGCTTTGTTACGGTTATTTGCAAGAAGAACTTCCCGTTTTTAAATCGGGAAACAGTGTGGCCGAATCGTTGAAAACAAAATATGCAGAGCCTGTGAAATTTTCAGATGACTCGTTTCTAAGTGGATTTGTTTCGGAGAAAAACCTGGAACGGATAAAAAATGCTCCGGTGGTTTCGGTGCAGTCGGCTGGAGGTGGAAAAGTCATCAGCTACCATGAAAGTATGACGTTCCGCGGAACCTGGTTGGGAACGAACAAACTGTTTATGAATTCGGTGTTTTTCGGGAAAACAATCCGGTAAATTATTGGAAAAAACCGGCTTCATCTAAAAGTTGAAAAGCCTGCACTATTTGCTTTTCATCGAATCGCCTGAGATTATTTTTTCGAAAAATCCTGCGGACTTCCCGCTTACTGTCAGGAAAAAGTTTAATAAACCAGCGGCGTTTTTCCTGAACCCTGCGGAATTGTTCCTGCTCAGGAAAATACATAAAATACGTTTTTTTGGGTTTGAGCCTGGTATCTCTTAACTTACCGTATGCATCGCGGTAAACGCTGGTTTTTTCTTCATAAATATAATGAAATGCCACCAGCCACCTGGTCCCCTGATATTTCACATCGAAATACCGGTAACCCGCGTCAACAAAAGCATCGAAATAAAGTTTTACAAATTTTTGCTGTCCCTGCGGATAGATAAACGTAAAGCTGTTCACTTTTTCCTTATCAACAATAAATAGTTGTTTTAAATTTGGATTATATACAACTAATTCATCCTGAAAAGTATTGTAACGGATTCTTACACTATCGAATAAATCGCCGTCTTCCAGCAATATGTTTCCTTCCACCCAACTATCCTGCAGAAAATGAGTGCTGTTTGCCAGCGGCGGGATACGGTAAGAAAGTCCGGTAAGCTTACCTTCCAGCCGGTTTGAGTTTTTATTAAGAACCTCCCAGTCGATTGTTGAATTTTGCGCCAGACCCGCCGATGTGAGCAGGCAACTTAAAACAACCCAAAGTATTTTTATTTGAGGTTTCATTTCACTTCAATAATTTCTGAATGTTTAAAAATCTGCCCGTCTTTGGTAACACCTTCCACGGCAATTTCCACTTTGCCTTTCAAATCGGAAAGGGTAAAGTCAATTTTTTGATTTTCACCCGGTTTTAACTTGCTCCAAATAAAGACGGTTCGCAAATCGGGAATATGTTTTTTTGATTCTGCAAACAACTGTTTATCAGTATTTTGCTCAGGTTGCAACAAAGGTACCGAAAGCAGGGTAAAACCTGGCTGATGTGCCAACCAGCGGTTCGATTTATCTTTTAAATACAATGCCAGAATTCCGGAAAAACGGAGGTCGCCAAAAAGGCGGTCTTCCATGGCATATTCAATATGGTCAACATCAGTTGACCCAAGCGATGCAAAAAGCCGGTTTTTAAACACAGGCACCCCGTTTATCAATTTAAACGGTTCGTTTTCGAAATATGCATTTTCATTCCAGTTCAACAGGCGAAGGGTGGTGTTTCCCCGCCTGGTGCGATATTGTACTCCGGGGAGCAGTTCCCTCGATATTTCCCTGAAATCGTTCAGTTCATAAAATTCGTCGGGGTCCACAGTACGCTGCGGGTGGCCATAAACCGGTATTGCGAACTTTTCGGGCATTGAAAACTCTTGCGATGGAATAGTGTATTCACCCAGAAAAAGACGTTTTATAAAACCTGCATCGGCCAATGCATTTATAAAATCAATCTGCTTGGGAGATAAATTTTGTTTTTGCATGGGCATTGGCTTCTGAGTATTCAGGACACTGGTTTCAATTTTTGTCTGCAGTTCCGTGTCATCTTCTGAAATGGCCTGAATCACTGCGTCTCCAACTCCAACCGCATTTTGCAGAAAAAAATGAAAATATCCGTCGTTTCCGGTCACATAATAATCGAGGTAGCGCGGATTTTCGGGCAATGATAAAAAAACCAAAGCTTTTTCGGGCGATTCACCAGAATCGGTTTTTGTTACTTTTCCACTCAGAATAAAGCCGTCCATTTCCTGAAAGTGAGGAACAACCAGAGACGAACCAGCAGACGTGGCCAAAAACCGTCCTCCAGCCTGCCGGGCTAAATCATCCACCAGCGAAGACTTCACTACCACCTGGTCAATTTCATCCGGATGAATGGCGCCAAGCCCAATTTCCACAGTTACTTTTTCCCTTACAGCATAAGTTTTTTTATTGGGTTTTATTGAAAGTTGCTGATTCAAAACGGTTTCTTCCAATTTATTTTCTGAAGAAGGTATGAGCAGCTCCGGCAAATCGCGCTGAAAACGGTTGTAAACAAACAATGACTTTTTTTCAACTTGCAGACCGGGCTTTGAAAGATGCTCGTAAAGAAAAGCCGATAGAAAATAAACCCCCGAACTTAATGAGTCGGGAACATGTAAATAGCCTTCAGTAAGGTTTTCTGTGCATTTTTTCTTTACCGATGCAATGGTATGATTGGTTGCATCCGAAAGCTGAACATGAACCACATTACTTTTACTTTCCCCGTTTTTCATAATCACTTTAAACCACACCGTATCGCCCGACATGCCAAAATCACGGTCGGTAAAAAAAAACAGGCCCGATTCTGTTTTTCCGGTTTGTGCAAAACCGGAAAGAAACAGCACTGAAAAAAGCAAGCCCAATATTTGTTTGTAAAAATTCATATTCATTTCTGAATCGTTTAATTTTGCCAAAACCAAGGTGGATACATCGATCTGATGCCCTCCTCCGGAATATTGTGAAAAAAAGTAATTCTCCTGAGAACATGATTCCCTGTACGTGTATCAAGCCGGATAAAAAAGCGGTGCTCCCTGTACCGTGAAATTTCAAAATTACCCAGTATCACTTTTTTAGGATCTGAAGTACATTGCAAATTACTGCGTGCCTGAACATACATGGGATCGAAAATTTTTCCGTCGGCCCCAAGCTGGCTGTTCAAATCGTTGTAAAATTTCCAGGCCGATTGCGAAATGCTGTACTGGTACATAATATAAATCCATCCCACTTCTGTTTCACCTGGAATCGTGCGCCCGGATTGGTAAGGAAAGAATTCAACAGGATGTTTTATAATATTTAAACCGGAGGCATAATCATTTGGTCCGGCAATGTTAAAAATATCATCAGGATAAATGGATTTCCATCCGAATTTGTACTGCTGGGTCAGAGCTCCGCCAATTATTGTATCGAAGGGGAACTGATACTGCATAATCTTCCGGGCATCGAAGCGGTAATAACCTGGAGTGTTGTAGTTATTAATATCAACATAAACCTGATGGCCCAACTTCTTTTTGAAATCTTCCACGTCGGTTTCACCTCCGGGTTGGCTCCATCTTTCCGCTTCTCCGCTGTAAAATGCAGAAATATGAGGAACAGACGGAACAGGTTCTAATCCGGAGGTATAAGTTTCCCCGCCGGCAATAATATGTAACCGGTATCGCTCGGTTGAATCAAGCGGTTCTTTTAATTCATAAATGCCAGGTTGGGTTTGTGTTGTCAGGTATCCGTTTTCTTTTGAATCGATCAACTGAACCAGTGCATTGGCGTAGGGTTCAAATGAATCTGCCTCGTTAAAACCGGCTGATTTTTTTAGCATGATTTGATGAGTTGACTCTCCAAAAACCAGGCGTGCATCTACCACCAGCAAACTTTCCACCTCGTCCAGCTCGGGTTCGTATATTGACTCGCAGCCAGAGAAAAGTATCAGCGGTATCAACAGATATTTTAATAATTTCAGCATCAGAATTTAAAATTATAGGTTAACGACGGCACCGGAATTCCGATAACCGACAGTTTATAAAGCGAATATTTCCTGAAATCGTTTTCAGCTCCCGGCCCTGCTTTCCGGTAATAAACCGAATACGGATTTTCCCTTCCGTAAGCATTGTAAACCGAAAGTGTCCAGCTTCCTTTCCACATGCGTTTCCGGCGGAGGTTTTCATCGAAAGTAATGGAAACATCGAGCCGGTGATAAGGCGGCATGCGATATTTGTTCCGGTCGGAATAATATACCAGCGTTTCGCTGGCATATTTGTATTTAATTTCAGGCAGTGTAACCGGCCTGCCTGAGATATACACAAAGTTGGCTGTAAACCGCCACCTGCGGCTGATGTTGTAAGTTCCCAAAAGCGAAAAATCATGCGGTTTATCGTACAGCGAAGGATAGAATTTTCCTTCCCAAAAGTTATCTGATTCGGCTTCAGCAAGGGTTTTTTGTTTGGTTCGTGAAAGTACGTAGCTGGCAGAGCCCGTGAGCCGGCCTGTATTTTTACGGGCACTGAGTTCAATTCCAACAGAATAGCCTCTGGCCGGAATTAAATCATTTTCCATGTTTTCATTCATAATTAACTGCGCTCCATTTTTATATTCCACCAGATTTTGGAGATATTTAAAGTAAACTTCCGTCGAAAAATCGATGCCTTTAAACCCCGGACCTTTTTCCACCCCAAAAGCAATCTGATCGCTGATAAGCGGTTTCAAACCCGGGCTTGCAGATTTCCATGTTTCAGCAGGTGAAATAACCGCGTTGTTACTCAACTGAAACATATACTGGCGCACCCTCTGGTAATTCCATTTAATTACAGTATTTGCATTGGCATCGTACCTGGCAGAAAGCCGCGGTTCAAAACCTGCGTAATATTTCTTTTCCTCTTTATTTTCAGGAGCCCCCGGAAAATAATCATCAAAAAATATCCAGTCGCCGGTAACATTATCGTCCGGTTCCATTGCTGTTGTTTTGTTTTTGAAAACGCTGAACCGCATTCCGGCCGAAACTGAAAACTGCGGCGAAATTTCCATTTCATCTCCGACAAAAACTGCCGCTTCCATTGAATTTTCTGTGGGCATTTCGCGCGAGACGATAAGGGTGGAATCTTCAACCGGCGATATTTTTCCCGGATTTACCTGATAATTAATTACTTTAAATCCACCAATGGCTTTGTGAACAGCGTTCGGGTGCCAGCGCAGGGTGGATCCTGCCGATGAATAAGCAAGCCGGTTATCAAGATAATAGGATTCCAGCGGATTTTGTTGGGCAAAATCAGTCAGTCTGTAGTTATATTGACTGTAAGCAACTTCCAAATCACCAAAGAGCTCTTCGGTTAACTGATTGCTTACATCCAGATTGGCCAGAATATTTCCGTATTGGGTAACCGATTCAGCGCTGGTGTTGAATTCGTCATTGCTCACATACCCCATCAGGCTCATTCGGTTGTACTTATCGAACTTGTATGTTATTTTTCCTGAAACATCGTAAAAATTGGTTACACTGCGGGCAAAATCCAGTTCGGGAATTTCCCTCATAATCCAGTTGGCGTAAGAACTTCTGGCGCCTGCCACAAAGGTCAGTTTTTTATTTTTGCTGAGCGGCCCGTCCATTGTCAACCTTGAGTTTACCAACCCAATTCCGCCGTAAAACCTGATTTGTTCTGTGTTGCCGTCCTTAAATCCCACTTCCATAACCGAGGCTACCCGTTCTCCAAAATTAGCCGGCATGCCACCTTTAAACAAACGTACGTTTTCCACTACATCGGGATTGATAAGCGAAAGGAAACCGAAAAGATGCGACGAATTGAAAACCGGACTTCCGTTTATCAGAATCAGGTTCTGGTCCGTATTTCCGCCCCGCACATTAAATCCTGACGATAATTCCCCCACGGTTTGCACACCGGGCAGCATGGTCATTCCTTTTAAAATATCCACCTCTCCCATTAACGCGGGCAACTTTTTAATCTCCACCGACGACATTTGCACCATACTCATTTGCGACCGGGGCAAATCAGCCTCTTTTCCAATTACGGTAACTTCTTCAATGGCATGCGATTCTTCAAAAAGACGAAACTCTTCGTATCCATCTTCAATAAGTCTAATTTTCCAGGTTGAACTTTGCAGGCCAACAAACGAAAACTGAAGCCGGTGGTCTCCCGTTGGCAGTTCCATTTCAAATTCGCCATTTTCATCTGTTGTGGTTCCTTTTTGGGTTTCGGTGTGGTAAACAATGGCACCAACCAGTGTTTCGTCGGTTTTTCCATCAACCACGCGTCCACGCAGAGTAGCTCTTTTGTATCGGCCCAAATTGAGCGGATTGCCGATAATTAAAAATTGCGAAGATTCGTCAAGGCGGGTAAAGCTGCCCGAAACTTCGGGATAAATGACCACTCCATTGTCCTGAAAAAAACGAAAAGTAAGTACATTGTCCAGAAAAATATTGTTCAGGGCCTGAATAAGGGGTGTGTTTTTGAAGGATTTGTTGATGGAATGCGGAGCCAGCCATTCCTGTTTATAAAAAAACTGCAAATTGTATTTGGTTTCCAGCGAATCGAAAAAAACCTGCAATGGTTGGTCGCGATAAGTTCCGTCAATCAAAATTTCACCCTGATTCTGTGCATTGGTAAGCCCGGAGTTTCCCAAAAACAAAAACAGGAAAAAAAAGGAATACAGAAATGTTAATCTGGTTGAAATTGAATCCGCCATTTGGTTTAGCTGATAAAACATAAAATTTGGTTTCTTTTAAGCGATATTGGTTGTTGGATACATTTTTTCCACTAAAGTTTAACCTAAAAAGTAAAATGTTCAAAAATAATCTTTCTTTCTACAATCGGCTCCTTTATTCATGGTTTAAAACTCGTAATACAATCCGGTATAAATACCAACCCGGTATGGTCTGAAATCAACTTCCGGGTTGCGGTTGATGGAATTCAGGTAATAATTGACACGCGGTTCAACAGCCACCGAAAGATTTTTTCCCAAAGCGTAGTTTAGTCCAACACCCACTGTTCCCGAAACATTTACCGTTGAAATATCCTGGGTTTTGCCGATGTTTTGAACACCGAATTCATTGTCGATGAAAGCATTGTTGCCAACCACCACACCGGCATTTACCCCGCCCACCAGTTCCACATCCATTTTACTGTCAATGAGCAGGTAGCGCAGGTAAAGCGGAATTTCCACAAAATCGAAAACCTGTGAAAGTTCGCCACTGGTGAGCAACGAATTGGAATAGGTTCCTGAATTTTCAAGGTTTGCAGCAATTTCAGCGCCCTGTGGCACACCTTTAAATTCAATAATTCCCGCGGTGCTGTTCATGGCCATCCGGTTTCCGGCAAGGTTCACTGCGGTATTAAAGTAATTTTTGTCGGCAGGCGCAAACGCATAATCCATTTCAGCCCTGTTGCCAAAAAGTTGTGGCGAACTTCCGGTTTGCTGGCCGTTTTGGGCGTAATAAACTCCGCTTTCAATGCTGATTCTTTTTCCGGTTTTGTACTGAACAGAAAGCCCTCCACTTAGGTTGGCATTTCCGTCGTTTGCCTCGTATGTCATGTTGCTGGAATAAGCCGAACCATGTCTGGCTGAGTAACTTGAATAGCCGGGAGCAACGTTCAGACCAAATTTCCAGCCTGTACTATTTTCGGCTGAACCGGAAAATTGTTGTGCATTTTCATGAATTACTTTCTGCTCCCAGGAAAATAGGTCTTTAGCAGGTTCGGGTTTACTTTTTTCAGTAGGTGCAGGTATTTTTTGTGTTTCTGCCAATATTACTTCATTCGGCTCAATGGGTTTCATGAAGCTCAAATCTGCAATGGCGATCATTCTGTTTTCTTCAATCATATCAGAACCCGATATTTTTTCTTCAGGCATTTGAGGCAATGATTCTTTTTCTGTTGCATCAGCCAAAAACCGGCCGGTTGCAGACGACTCCGGATCACCAGGTAAATCTTCCTTTTCAGGAACACTTGCGATTTTTTCTTCGATATTGTTTTTTTCAACAGGACTTATCTTTTCCGTTTCAGTAACCTGAGGAACTGCCCGGTCTGCCGATTCGTTAAAATACCAGCCGGCAATAAATGCAAGCAGCAGCAGAGCAGCCGCTGCCGACCAACTGTACCAGGCCATCCGCTTTCTGCGGCGTATTCCGGACAAGTTTGTCTGAATATTGTCCCAAACATAGGCAGGTGGTTCTACCGGGAAATCTTCCAATTTTTCCCGGAAAATTTTATCCATATTATTTAATTCTTCCTTCATTATGCAAAATAATTCGCATTTGTTTCTACATCATCGTAAAGTTCCAGTACTTTACGTTTCAAAATATCCCTTGCCCGTGCAAGGTTTGATTTCGATGTTCCCACCGAAATGTCCATCGCCTCGCTGATTTCCTGATGGTTCATGCCTTCCATTACAAACAGGTTGAAAACCATCCGGTAGCGTGGCGGCAACTGCTGAATGAGTCCAAGCAGATCTTCAGCCCCGATTTTTGCCAGAATGTCATCCGAAATCTGCGCCGAATCGTATTGCCCCATATCTTCAACAGGATACAAAACGTTCTGTTTCCGGAACTTGCTCAGCGAAACATTCACCATAATTCTTCTCACCCATCCTTCAAAAGAACCCTCGTGCCTGAAACTTTTAATGTTCGAAAAAACCTTAATAAACCCGTCCTGCAAATTGTCTTCGGCTTCGGTGCGGTCTTTCGCATACCGCAAACAAACGCCGAACATTTTCGGTGCCAACATCCGGTAAAGTTTTTCCTGCGCACGCGCATTACCCGAGGCACATTCATTTATAATATTTTTCAATTCTTCCAAACCAGGCTGCAAAATTTCCTTCAAAAGTAAGGATAAATTCTGCTTCCGCTCCACGAAAAATATCCTTAACTTGCAGCTAAAACTTTATTGCAACTCATTTTTCTACGGCGAAAACATGGTATAGATGCAGGGCGTTTCAAAAGGGTTGCGTGAATAATGAAAAATTTTTAAAGAATTTCATTTTTTTACAATCCCCGACGCAACCCTTTTGAATCAGGCACCATCTTTGATAATACATGCGTGGCAAAAACAAAAAAAAGGAGCAATGAAAACAAAATCAGTTTTAATCTTATTAATAGTACTTCTGGTTGCCGGGTGCAATCTTCCCGAAAACACCCCGGATGAGGAACTGAATGTTACTGAAAAAACCGCCCGGCTTATTGAAGCTGAAAATATTTTCGGATTTGAACTCTACCAAAATGTTTTTACTTCGGAAACGGAATTTGAAAATATTATGGTTTCGCCGCTGAGTGTGAGCCTGGCGCTGGCCATGACTTACAACGGATCTGATGGGGAAACCAAAACGGCCATGGAAAAAACCCTGAAAGTTTACGGACTGACACCGGAAGACATCAACACTTCGTACCGCGATTTGGTAAATGCGCTAAAATCGCTTGACCCGAAAGTACTGCTGGAAATTGCCAATGCCATTTTTTACCGCGACGATTTTCAGGTTGAAAATGAATTCGTTTCCATCAACAAAAATTATTACGATGCAGAAGTTTCGGCGCTCGATTTTGGAAACGAACAGCAGTCGCTGGAAACCATAAATGGTTGGGTGACAGAAAAAACGCACGATAAAATAGAAAGCATCATTGACCGGATTACCCGCAACCATGTGATGTTTTTGCTGAATGCCATTTACTTTAAAGGAACCTGGCAAAAAGAATTTAATGAAAAAAGTACCGAAAAGCATCCGTTTTATCTTGAAAACGGGGAGAGTATTGAGACAGAAATGATGCAACGGCTTGATACATTGCCCTACGCTTCAAACGATTTATTCAGCGCCATTGAACTTGGCTATGGAAAAGGAAATTACAACATGTACGTTTTTTTGCCCGAAAACGGAAGAACGCTTGATGAACTTGTGAACAAACTGGACCAGGACAACTGGGAAACCTGGATGGAAAGTTTTCAGGAAGTACAAAGTGTTGATATTAAACTCCCAAAGTTTAAATATGAATACGAAATAATGCTGAACGACGTTTTAACAGAGATGGGTATGGGTGTTGCTTTTACCGGCGCTGCAGATTTTACCGGAATTAACCGGGGTGGCGGGCTGAAAATCGATTACGTAAAGCACAAATCGTTCATTGAAGTGAATGAAGAAGGAACCGAGGCCGCTGCTGTAACCGTTGTGGCCATTGACCGCACGTCGGTTGGCGGGCCCCAAAAAGTTCCTTTTGTGGTGAACCGTCCGTTTATGTATGCCATTACCGAAAAAAGTACCGGCGCCATGCTGTTTATGGGAACGGTGAAAAATCCGCAGGTGAATTAGGTAGTTAGATTTGAGTATCAAGATGAAAGACACAAGAAAAAATGAAAAACATAAAACAGAATGCCATGAAAACAATTATTTCACTTTTACTGATTTTTATTTTTACTTCCATGAGTTCCTGTCAGAAAAATGATTTGAATCCCGACGAAAACAAAATCATCAATCTGGATGAAAAATCGGCTCAACTGATAGAGGCCGACAATGCATTCGGACTGGAACTTTTCCAAAAAATAAGGAAAGAAAGCGACGAAGAAAACCTGATGATTTCTCCCCTGAGTGTTTCGGTGGCACTGGCCATGGCTTACAACGGTGCCGACGGTGAAACCAAAACCGAAATGGAAGAAGTTATGAAATTGAACGGGCTGACTACCGAAGAAATAAACGCTTCGTACAAAATGCTCATGAAAGCCTTGCAGTCGCTTGACGAAGACGTAGTTTTTGAAATTGCCAACGCTATTTTTTATGCCGATGGGTTTTCAGTAAAACAGGGCTTTCTTGCAATCAATGAGGATGTTTACGGTGCAGAAGTGAGCAAACTCAATTTCAATTCGCCGGCTGCCGTGGAAACCATTAACGATTGGGTGGCAGAAAAAACGAACGAAAAAATCACAAAAATTATTGAGCAACTCAGTCCGCTCGACCGGATGGTGCTGCTGAACGCCATTTATTTTTACGGCACCTGGACCAACGAATTCGACGAAGAAGGAACGCACGAACTTCCGTTCAAAAAAACGAATGGCACAAGCATGGAAGTTCCCATGATGAGCAAGCTGGAAAAGTTGCCCTATACATCCAACAACCTGTTTAAAGCCATAAAAATGCCTTACGGAAAAGGGCAATACAACATGGTTGTTTTTCTTCCGGTAAGTGACAATAATTCGCAGGATATTATCGACGAATTTTCCTCATCGAACTGGAAAAACTGGATGGAAAGTTTTGAGATGACCGACCGGGTTAAAATTACCATGCCACGATTTAAGTATGCTTTTGAAACCAAATTGAAAGAGGTACTGAAAATAATGGGAATGCAAAAAGCCTTCGAAGAAAACTCAGCCAATTTTTCAGGAATTACCGACGAAGATTTGTATATCAGTCAAGCCATTCACAAATCGTATATTGATGTAAACGAAACCGGAACCGAAGCAGCCGCTGTTACCGGACTTGTTTTTACAACCACCAGCATTGGGAACGAACCGCCTGTTGTACCATTTTTTGTTGACCGGCCATTTGTTTATGCCATCACGGAAAACGATACGGACGCCATTCTGTTTATTGGGGAGGTGAACCATCCTGAATATGATTAGTGAGTTTTATTATAAAATAGAGCCATGAAAAAAATATTTCTGATAATCACAGTTCTGACCATCATTTTTACCGGCTGCCAGGAAAAGGAAGAGATGGCTTTTCAGGAAACCGGTGTGGTGGTTGATTATGCCGGAACCGACCACTGCAGTTTTATCATCGAACTGGACAACGGTGAAAAAATTCAACCGCTCCAATTCCCCGAAGAATTTGAATTTGTTCAGGGACAGCGCGTTTTGGTTGATTACGTGAAGCTACCCAACGTAATTCCAACCTGCGACAAGGGAGCTGCATGCGATATTCTGAATGTGACAGAATTGAATTGCGGATCGGCAATAACCAATTTGTACGCTCATAATTACGACAGCCTGGTCAACGACCCGGTTCATTTGCACGAAGTGGCTGTGGAAGGCGATTGCCTGTATCTGAAACTTTCTTTTAGCGGAGGTTGCAGGAGTCATAAAATTGAACTGGCACGGATTCATTTAGATCAAAATGATATTGAATTTCCGGTGCTCGAAATCAGGCACGACGCAAAAGGCGACATGTGCGAAGCCTGGCTTACCCAGGAAATTCAGTTTGATTTAACGCCTTTAAAGGAAGACGGAATAACACAATTTCAGTTGAAAGCTTTGCTTATAAGTGGAGAAACCTACAACGAAATCATAGAAATGGAATAATTTTCCCAAATCCCCGGATATTGCTGCAACAGTTAGTTCTTAAAAGCCGCCTGACAATTCCCGGGCGGCTTTTTATTTTGGCAGAAAAATACCAACTTTAGCCTTCAAAAGAATTCTGAAAAATGGCTGTAAAAGATATTTTACTTTTGGGCAATCCGTTGTTGTATAAAAAATCAGAACCCGTTGGCAAAGAAGAACTAAATGAACTTTTTCCTCAAATTCATATCATGTTTGATACGATACTGGAATTTCGGGAAAAATACGGCGTTGGCCGCGCCATTGCAGCGCCTCAAATCGGACTGCTGAAAAGAATTATTTGCCTGAACATAGACAAACCGGTTGCAATGATCAATCCTAAACTTTCGGATTTAAGCAACGAACTATTTGAAATGTGGGATGATTGCATGAGTTTTCCCAATCTGCTGGTAAAAGTCAGGCGGCACAAAAGTCTCACCCTCACCTTTTTCGATTTAAATTGGGAAAAACAAGTTTGGCATCTTCAGGATGATTTGGCGGAACTGATTCAGCATGAATATGATCATTTGGACGGAGTTTTGGCTACCCAGCGGGCAATTGACGATAAATCTTTTCGGTGGAAAATTTAATAAACAGATTGTTTTAAAAACTCACACTATTGTCATTCTGAGCGTAGTCGAAGAATCTCTGATATTGAAAAACAGATGGTTCGACTACGCTCAAGGTGACAAAATTGATTGATACTTTTTACAGACTCTTTTTAGCAATATAAACTTGTTTGATTTAGAAAATACTGTAAGAAAGTCCGATTGCAAAGTTTAAAGTTGTTTTTGTAAGATTTTCATTATAGTTCCCTAAATCCGGATCATTAAAAGTTACTTCCTGGTCCTGGTAGAAGGTATTGGAAAAACCGGCATCGAGGGTAAGGGCATCCATAATCTTCCACTCAATTCCGGCGCCGGCAGTAACCGAGGGGTTGCTGTAACTGAAATCGCTCTGGTAACTGTCTGCAACACCCATGTCGCCATACAATCCGCCCACACTGAACGCAAAATTATCAACAACATTAAATTGAAGTCCGAGGCCGATTTCCATTCCGTTTTTTGTTATTTCGCGGGCACGTATTTTAGTCGGGTCAACATCTTGCCAAATGGCCAAATCTCGTGTATTGTAACCCCAGTCAACACCTTTGTTAAAATACATATTGTACGAAAGTTGTGCTTCCACCAATCCGGCATCGTAACCCACGCCAACACCTAAAATAGCTGGTATATCATTTCGCGATTTTGCTCCGTCAGGAAATAAACCCAAATCATCAACTTTGGTTTTGTTGGTCAGTTCCAGAATGGTTTTCATTTCGTACTTCACAGCAATATTCAGGTTTTCAACCGGAGAAAAATTAACCCCAATCATGGGTGTAATTCCGGCACCAGTTTGTTCGGTATCTACTTTTTTATCGCTTAGTTGATCGGCAGTTCCGGCTAAAGAACCTGAAACTGCATTCAGTTGTGCTGCTGTTTGTTGTAATTGCGGACTTGCCTGAGTATAAGTTCCATATATCATATTCAAATTCATAGCATTAACTTGCTCTTGCGAAAGTCCAATCAATTGCACCAATCCCCCTTCAATTCCGGCTCGTTGTGTTGAACTGATATAACCTCCTCCTTCAAGTTGAGCCAGCGTGAAATCACCTGCTCCGCCATCAATCAGTGGCTGCAATGCCTGAGGCATATTTGCCGCAGCACTAACCATGTCAGCCTTGCCACCTACCTGTGTTGATGCTTCAGTTAACCAGGCTGGTGCAGGATAATAAGTATCATTCACTTTTAACTGAATATTTTCAATGGTACCATAATACGTATTTTTTGAAGGAAGGTAACGTACACCGCCATAAACCGAAAACATATCGTTCACCCGATATGTAGCTCCCAGTTGAATTCCCCAGAAAACGGAACTTCCGTCAAACGAAAGTTCAGCATCATATCCGGTAACATTCAATGCAGGATCAATTTGCGTTAATCCTGCCAGACCCGGAACCACTTTTGTAATCGGAATCTCGAACGAAGGTAATCCTTTATCAAAAGTAGCGGAACCTCCGCCGGCATTCGGACCAAATCCCAGCGAAAACGCCCAGTTGTCCATTTTGTAAACAGCAAATGCCGTGGGAAAGACCGGTACATTGACCACACCTTCGTAGTACCCATCGTTTAACAGCGGAAATTTACTGTCAACAGGTTTGGTCTGAAAAATGGTTTGATTATAAACAGCAAAATGCCAGCCATCTTCCATTTTAATTAATCCAGCCGGATTAAAATAAACGGCATCGATACTGGTTGAGGCATTGCGTGACATCATGCGGATAAACTGTGCACTTTGGTTGGTATTGGTTAACAAACCACCGGCAAATGCCAGTTGTGCAAGCATAAAAAATGCTGCAATAAAAGTTAATTTCTTCATTAGAATAAAATTTAGAATTCGATTTTTAATTTCTTTTCCTATTACAATTTCCATAATGGGAAATCCATCGGTTTTTTAGTTGATTTTGAAAAACAAATTTAGAATTAAATATGTTACAACAAAACATGTTGATTGATTTTGAGTAATATTCAGAAAATCAAAACAAAACAATAATCTTTTCGAATTTTCAAGGCATAAAAAACCCGGAAGTTTTTGCCTCCGGGCTTATTTTTCAATGAAATTATTTCGGATGCTCTAAATATGTATTACCTCATCGTAGGCAGCGGCTGCGGCTTCCATTACTGCTTCGCTCATAGTCGGATGCGGGTGAATGGTTTTTAGCAATTCATGGCCGGTAATTTCCAGTTTTTTGGCCACCACCATTTCGGCAATCATTTCGGTTACGTTGCCTCCAATCATGTGGGCGCCAAGCAGTTCTCCGTATTTCGCATCAAAAATCAATTTTACAAAACCGTCTTTTTGGCCTGCCGCACTTGCTTTTCCGCTGGCCGAGTAAGGGAATTTACCCACTTTAATCTCGTAACCTGCTTCTTTGGCTTTGGCTTCGGTGAGCCCAACCGACGAAACTTCGGGGTTGGTGTATGTGCAACCGGGAATATTATTGTAATCAATTGGTTCAGGATTTTTCCCGGCTATTTTTTCCACACATACAATTCCTTCGGCAGAGGCAACGTGGGCCAGTGCCGGGCCTTCCAGAATATCGCCAATGGCGTAAACACCCTCCACATTGGTACGGTAAAATTCATCTACTTTTACACGGCCTTTTTCGGTTTTTACTCCTGATTCTTCCAATCCAATATTTTCAGTATTGGGCGTAATTCCAACGGCTGAAAGAACGATATCGGCTTCCACCGTTTCTTCGCCTTTTTTGGTTTTGATGGTCACTTTGCATTTTTTCCCCGAAGTATCCACCTTTTCCACCGTTGAACCGGTCATTACTTTCATTTTCATTTTTTTGAACGAGCGTTCCAGTTGTTTGGCCACTTCCTCATCTTCGTTGGGAACAAGTGTTGGCATAAATTCAACCAAAGTTACATCCGTTCCAATGGACTGGTAAAAATAGGCAAACTCGCTGCCAATGGCTCCCGAGCCAACAACCACCATACTTTTGGGTTGTTTTTCCAAAGTCATGGCTTTGCGGTAACCAATAATTTTCTCGCCGTCTATTTTCAGGTTGGGCAATTCGCGCGAACGTGCGCCGGTTGCCAAAATGATATGTTTCGCCTTGTATGTTTTTTTCTTTCCAGAGTCGTCGGTTACTTCTAATGTATTCTTCCCGGTCAGTTTTCCAAATCCGGAAATGGTTTCAATCTTGTTTTTCTTGAACAAAAACTGAACGCCTTTGCTCATTCCGCCAGCCACATCGCGGCTGCGTTTTACCATGGCAGAAAAATCGGCTTTTACCTCGCCTTCGATGGTCACGCCGTAATCGGCAGCGTGTTTGGCATATTCATAAGCCTGCGCACTTTTCAACAGCGATTTTGTTGGAATACAGCCCCAATTCAGGCAAATTCCGCCAATACTTTCTTTTTCAATAACGGCAGCCTTCATTCCCAGTTGAGATGCCCTGATGGCAGCAACATACCCGCCGGGGCCGCTCCCTATAACTAATACATCGTAATCCATATTATTATTTTTAGTGTTGATTTTAATCTAATACAACAGGTTCAATCCTGAAATGTTTTTTTTACATTTTCCAAATTTAATGAAACTTTCATTTCAAACCTGAATAGAATTCCAGCAATTTTCCGGCAGCCACAAAAGAGCTGATTTTATTGTTGAGCACCTGTTGTTCAAATTCTTTTATTTTACCCTTCATTTCAGGGTGATAGTAAAACGCCCGTTTCATTTGTTCCTGAATGGTTTCGTGCATCCAGAAGGTGGATTGTGCATTGCGCCGTTGGAAAAAGTACCCGTTTTCGACAGTAAGTTTTCTGTAAGTTTCTATTTTATCCCAGATTTCATTAATTCCGGTTTTACTGAGCGCCGAGCAGGTTAAAACCTGAGGTTCCCAATCCGATTCTTTTTTAGGAAAAAGGTGCAGTGCATTCCGGTATTGTTGCCGGGCCATTTGTGCCTTTTCCAGGTTATTCCCGTCGGCTTTGTTAATGGCAATCAGGTCGGCCATTTCCATAATTCCGCGTTTGATTCCCTGCAACTCGTCGCCAGCGCCGGCCAGCATCAACAAAAGAAAAAAATCTGACATGGAATGGACTGCCGTTTCGCTCTGCCCCACTCCCACCGTTTCAATAAAAATATGATCGAATCCGGCCGCTTCACACAACACAATGGTTTCCCGGGTTTTACGCGCCACTCCGCCCAATGAGCCAGCCGACGGACTTGGTCTGATGTAGGCATTTTTATCGCCGGCAAGTTCTTCCATGCGGGTTTTGTCGCCTAAAATACTTCCTTTGGAACGTTCGCTGCTTGGGTCGATGGCCAGCACTGCCAGTTTTCCTCCCATACCGGTAATATACTTTCCAAGTGCTTCAATAAACGTACTTTTCCCAACACCCGGCACTCCGGTAATTCCAACCCGAATCGATTTTCCTGCATGTGGCAGGCACCTCGCAATAATTTGCTGTGCAATTATCTGGTGTTCGGGTTTTGAACTTTCAACCAAAGTAACTGCTTTACTTAGTAAAGTAATGTTCCCGCTTAAAATTCCATGCACATATTCTTCAACGGGTAAAATTTTTCTCTGTTTCTGTAAAAAACGTTTTACAGAATGATCGCTAAACGACCCGGGATGATCAATTCCTTCATTCACCTTTAAACCTTTAAATTCCGGATTATTTTCAATATGTTTATTCTGATCCGACATTTCTTTTTTTAATAGAGCGTTTCAGCAAAAATACCATATTTATTCTGTTTGGGGCAAAAAAAAATGCCGCAAGTCTTAACCTGCGACACTTCATATTATTGACATTTTATAAACTTTCCGGCTAAGTTGTAATGTTACATGAAACACGCAACATGCTGGTTGGTGTTTTCGGATCGTTGGTAATTACAGTAATGGACTTGCTCTGGCGGCCTCGTTTTCCGCGCGAATCAAAAGTAACTTTTATCGGAACCGATTCTCCGGGAGCAATAACCTTTTTACTTGGAGCCACTGCCGTGCATCCACAGGAAGAACGAACGTTACGAATGATCAATTCAGATTTTCCATCATTGGTTAAATTAAATGTATGATCTTTTTTCTCTCCCTGTTTCAATTCGCCAAAATCGTGCGCTGCTTCTGAAAATTTAGCTACCGGGGCTTTTGCTAGGTCTTCGGCAGAAAGGTTTGAAAAATCTTCTTCAATGGTTGCACTCACGCCAATTGATGCCCGGTAATCGTTACTGCCATCAAGTGAAAGATAAATGCGATGGGATGCAAACCCGTATGTATTGGCTTCTTTTGCATTATAAGTTACAACAAGTTTTCCTTTTCCGTTTGCAGGAATAGTTTCCGGCTCCACTTTGGCTGTAACATGCCCCGGAACGGTGCGGAACCCAACTTTAATAGGTTTTTCGGTGTCATTAACCAATTCCAGGTCCTGGGTTTTCACTTCATTTTCGGTTACCCGGGCAAACGAAATGTGATTGGTTTTCACTCTGAGGCTTCCTATTTGCCGCGGATACAATTCTGCCAGAGTTCGTTCCCGTTCTTCAACCCTTCCGGTAATACGTAAAACAGTTGTCCCGTTTTCGGCATTGGAACTCACCATAACTGTTTTATTGAACGCACCGGGCCTGTTACGCGGATCGTAACTCACCTGAATTTCACCAGAACCATTTGGTGCAACAGGTTCGCGTGTCCATTTGGGTGTTGTACATCCGCACGAAGCCCTTACGTTGCTTAGCACCAGCGGAACTTCGCCCTTATTGGTAAATTTAAAAGTTGTGGTCTGAACACCGTCAGATTCCTTAAAACCTCCAAAATCGTGTTCGAGGTTTTCAAAAACAATTTGTGGTTTTTGTGCCATTGCTGTTAAAGTAAAGGCCACCAAACCAATTGCAAAAAATAAGCGTACCAACTGTTTCATTTTTATATTGTTTTAATATTTTGGATTTTATAGTTTACTTTGCTGAAACAAAAGTAAGAATGCAAATCACCTTGAGGTGTTAATCATGCTTAATATTTTGTTAACGAAGTGTTAATTACTTCAAAAAAATTGAGTTATGGTAAATTCTGACCAAAATAACAAGGCCAATGAAAGGTAAAACCTTAAAATATATCATTCTCCTGGCTACAATCACTGTGGCAGGAGTTTTGGCGCTCCAGTTCTTTTTCATGCGGAATTCATACGATTCTTCTGAAAAGCAGTTCAGGGAAAGTGTTACCGTAGCTTTAAAAGAAGTGGCGTGGCAGCTTTTAACAGCCAACGGAAATATGGCCAATTTCGACAGCATTGCTCCGGTGGAGTTGGTTACAAACAGTTACTACATTGTTACTGTTGATGCGTTAATCGATTTTGAATTGCTTAAATTTCATTTGGTGGAAGAACTGAAAAAGCATCAGATTTACACCGATTTTGAATTCGCCATAAACAATCCGCTAACAGGGCAGTTAGAGCAAAAAACCATGATAACTGCACGTGGCGCAGAACAACCTTCGTCCTATGTATTTCCTGCAGGAGCAAATCCTGAAACATTTTATTTTGCGGTACATTTTCCCGACCGCTCTCCCTATTTTCATGCCAGGCTCTCGGTTTGGTATCTTTTTACCGGACTGTTGCTGGTTGTTATCCTGTTTTTTGGTTACACGCTTTCAGTCATTATTCGTCAACGCCAACTTTCTCAAATTCAGAAAGATTTCATCAACAATTTAACCCACGAACTAAAAACGCCCATTTCTTCCATCGCATTGTCGGCCAAAGTAATTTCCGAAGAAAAAATCCTGGAAAATCCCAAACGGCTTTTTGAATATGCGCAAATAATTCAGAACCAAAACAACCGCATGAAGGAAAATGTGGAGAAAGTGCTGAACCTGGCTTCGCTTGAAAAAAACAAACTTCATTTGAACCGGGAAAAAATTGAACTGAATGATTTCATAAATGCGGTAACCGAAAATTTCAAACATTCCGATGCCGGGAAAAAAGCAACATTAACCCTCAACATCTCTCAAAACCAGACGTATATAATTGCCGACAAGTTTCATTTTTCCAACCTCGTAATAAACATTCTTGAAAACAGTGTAAAATATTGTGAAAAAGAACCGCAGATTAAAATTGACATTCAAAAAATAAAAAACCATTTACAAATTCGGTTTACCGATAACGGAATTGGAATTTCGAAAAAATACCGGAAAAAAATTTTTAACCGTTTTTACAGAGTCCCTACCGGCAATGTGCATAATGTAAAAGGCTTTGGATTGGGGCTCGATTATGTAAGAAAAATTGTAAAAGCCCACAAATGGGTAATAAAAGTGGACGAAAATCCGGAGGGAGGAAGTATATTTACACTCATAATTCCACAGCGAAAATGAACGAAACAATAAAACTTTTACTGGTAGAAGACGATGATGCACTGCGTTTTATCGTGAAGGACAACCTGGAACAAAACAACTACCAGGTTGATGTGGCTGAAAACGGGCAGGAAGCAATTGATTTGTTCGAAACAAAACAGTATCATCTCATCATTCTCGATGTTATGTTGCCAAAAATTGATGGCTTTAAAGTAGCCCAACATATTCGCAAAACAAACGAAAATGTTCCCATTATTTTTCTTACAGCCCGATCGATGACCGAAGATAAAATTACCGGGCTAACCATTGGGGGCGACGATTATATTCCCAAACCGTTTAGTATGGAAGAGTTGTTGCTGAAGATTAAAATTTTTCTGAAACGAAGCAACAATATTGCCGGTGGAAAACCGGAAACATCAAAGGTAAAAAAAATAGGCAGGTTTGTTTTTTTACCCGATGAATTAACACTTTCGCTCGACGGTGAAGCACGAAAACTCACCATAAAAGAAATGGAACTCATCAAATATTTTTCGGAAAACACCAACAAAGTATTGAACCGGAATGAAATTCTGGAAAAAGTCTGGGGTTCGAACGACTACTTCCTGGGACGCAGCCTCGATGTTTTTATTTCGCGCCTGCGGAAATATTTTAAACCCGACCCCAATATTAGTATTGTGAACCTCCACGGAATCGGATTCAGGTTTACGGTTAAAAAAGAAGAAAATGCATAAACAAACCAAAAGAATCTTTCATTGTGTTTGGAAGAAATAAAAAAACAACTATTTTTGCAGTCCGAAAAATTAAGACCATTTTTAAAAAGAAAAATATTAAAGAATGAAAAGGACATTTCAGCCATCGAACAGAAAAAGAAGAAACAAACATGGTTTCAGGGAAAGAATGGCAACTGCCAACGGCAGAAAAGTATTGAAAGCCCGCCGTGCAAAAGGCCGGAAAAGACTTACAGTTTCTGACGAACCAAGGCATAAAAAATAATTTATACCTTACATTCTAAAGAACGAAAAGGTAAAGAATAGCAATTCTTTACCTTTTCGTGTTTATACAAACACGAACTTTCTTGTTTTTCCGTTATTTTTGTTCGGAAATTTTGTAAGGAAAAAAGATAAATATGAGTTTTACCAGGTTTCTCACCAGCCGAACCTTTCTTGTAAATTTACTTGTAGCAGCAGCATTGCTTGCAATTATCCTTTTTATTACCATGAAAGGGCTTGAAAATTATACCCGGCACGGACAGTCGTATCCGGTACCGGAATTTACCGGAATGTTGCCTGCAGAAGCGCAGCAAATAGCTCAACAGCAGAATCTGAAAGTTGAAATTGTTGATTCTCTGTTTTTGGAAGATACAGCTCCCGGTGCCGTTGTTGATCAGGTACCCAGACCCGGTCATGGTGTAAAACAAAACCGGACCATTTTTCTTACCATAAATTCCACTCACCCCGAAACAGTTACACTTCCGCAGTTAACCGATATCTCTTTCCGCCAGGCTCAGGTTTTGGTCGAAAATTCAGGTCTGCAGGTTGGAAATATTTCGTATCGTCCTTCAGAATACGACAACCTGGTTTTAAAGGTACAAATTGATTCAATTGACATTCATCCGGGGAAACAACTACCCAAAGGCACACACATTGATTTGGTTGTAGGAAGAAGGCCCGGAAACCAAACTACTTCTCTTCCCGATCTCATTGGCCTTACACTTGATGAAGCCCAATCAACCTTATCATCTGCCATGCTGAATTCAGGTGTGATAATTTACGATGAATCAATCCTTTCTGCCGAAGATTCGCTCAGCGCCCGAATTTGGCGACAGAGGCCAAATCCTCGGGTAACACAAAACATTTTGCTTGGTTCATCAGTCGATCTTTGGGTTACGGTTGACCAGTTGAAAATTGATGACGCGCTTCAATTCTAAAAGACAGAATTGTTCCTGTCCTGGTAAATGGTTGGAAAATTAAAAATTACATGAAAGAATACCTGCTTGACAATGAGGAACCGGAAGAAGAAGTAATGTATGATCATTACCGTTTAACAGTTGATCCGGGACAATCATCCATTCGAATTGACAAATATCTGGCCAACCGCATTGACAACGCATCCCGCAGCCGTATTCAGGCAGCCGCCGAGGCAGGCAATATTCTGGTAAACGAAACACCGGTAAAAGCCAACTACAAAATAAAACCCAACGACGAAATCCGGATTGTGATGGATTATCCGCGTCGTGAGCTTAAAATCATTCCCGAAGAAATACCATTGAATATTGTTTACGAAGACGACCACCTGATGGTGCTCAACAAACCGCCCGGACTGGTAGTTCACCCCGGCCACGGCAACTACACGGGGACTTTGGTAAACGCGCTGGCCTGGTATTTTAAAGATTTGCCACTATTTAACAGCGAAGACCCGCGTCCCGGGCTGGTGCACCGCATCGACAAAGACACATCGGGATTGATGGTAGTTGCCAAAACCGAACAGGCCAAAAATAAACTGGCGCTGCAATTTTTTGAAAAAACTACCGAGCGACGTTACCAGGCATTGGTTTGGGGAATTCCGAAAGAAAACGAAGGAACAATTACCGGCAACATTGGAAGAAGTCTGAAAAACCGGCAGGTATTTATGGTTTTTCCTGATGAAGACTATGGAAAACATGCGGTTACACATTACAAAATATTAAAAGAAATTGGATATGTTAGTTTGGTGGAATGCAGGCTGGAAACCGGCAGAACGCACCAGATTCGTGTGCACATGAAATACATCAACCACCCGCTGTTTAACGACTCAAATTACGGTGGCGATAAGATTTTACGCGGAACAACTTTTACCAAATACAAACAGTTTGTGCAAAATTGTTTCAAATTGCTTCCCCGTCAGGCGCTCCATGCCAAAACACTTGGGTTTGAACATCCGGTTACCGGAGAGAAAATGTTGTTTGATTCGGAATTACCTGAAGATATGGAAGTTGTAATTGAAAAATGGGAAAATTATATTGCAAACAGAAATGACTAAAAAACCAAATATTGCAGTAATTGCCGGTGGCGATTCATCGGAGTTTGTTGTTTCGGTAAAAAGCGGCGCCAATGTGCTGGCAGCCATTGATACACAGAAATTCAAACCCTGGCTGGTTCAAATGCGTGGCAACGAGTGGTTTGTTTTGCAGGGCGAAAAGCAAATTGCTGCTGTGGACAAATCCGATTTTAGTTTCAGCCTGAACAATGAAAAAATACAGTTCGAATTTGCCTACATCACCATTCACGGCACCCCCGGCGAAGACGGAATTCTGCAGGGTTTTTTCGATTTGCTGAATATCCCCTATTCCACCAGCAATGTGCATTCCTCGTCGCTTACCTTTAACAAGTGGTTTTGCAATAACTACCTGAAAAGCTTCGGGATAAAAATGGCCCGTTCGGTTAAAATAAATAAAGGAGGGAATGTAAACAGCTCCGAAATCATTAAAAAACTGGGATTGCCTCTTTTTGTAAAACCCAATGCCGGAGGTTCGAGCTTTGGCATTACCAAAGTTAAAAACGAAAACGATCTTTTACCGGCCATTGAAAGTGCATGGAAAGAAAGCAACGAAGCCCTGGTTGAAGAGTTTATTGCCGGAACTGAGTTTACCTGCGGGCTGGTTAAAATTGGCGGAAAAAAAATTATATTCCCGGTAACAGAAGTGATTCCCAAAAACGAATTTTTCGATTTCGAAGCGAAATATACTCCCGGCGCCACCGATGAAATTACACCGGCGCGCCTTCCTGAAGATTTATATGAACAATGCCAGCAACTTAGTTCCGAAATTTATGATCTTTGCCAATGTTCAGGAATTGTCAGAATCGATTTCATTCTAAAAAACAAAGAATTTTATTTTTTGGAAGTGAACACAACACCAGGCATGACTTCCACCAGTTTTATCCCGCAGCAAATTAATGCCATGGGACTCAGTTTAACAGAAATCATCACTAAAGTAATTGAAGATAAACTGGATACACATCAATAAACATTTGTGGATAAAATTAGTTAACAACTAAACCAGGTAAAACTTGACTTGCCCCATGCTTTATTTGTAATTTAGTCGCCTCAATTTATTTTTCATAAAAAGAAAAAACAGAAAGGAATAATGGCTACTGAAAAAAAGAGAAATTCAAACAACCAGGGCCGGCGGCAAACCGGCATGACCATTGACGAAATTAATGCGCAATACGGAAAATTGCCCCCGCAGGCCATTGAAGTGGAAGAAGCAGTTTTGGGAGCGCTTATGCTCGAGCGCGATGCGTATGTTACGGTAGCCGACCTTCTCGATACCTCGAGTTTTTACAAAGAAGAACACCAGAAAATTTTTGAAGCCATAAAAGAACTTTCCGGCAACGAAAAACCGGTTGACCTGCTGATGGTTACGCAGGAACTTAAAGACCGCGAACAGTTGGAGGGAATTGGTGGGCCAGGCTATATTACCCAGCTCACCCGCCGGGTGGCTTCTGCTGCCCACCTTGAATTTCATGCACGTATTATTGCCCAGAAATACATTCAGCGGGAGCTCATTCGCGTTTCTTCAGAAATTCAGACAAAATCGTATGACGATTCCATGGATGTTGATGATTTGATTGATTTTTCTGAATCGTCATTGTTTCAGGTAGCCGAACGCAACATTAAAAAGGAAACAGTGCCCATTAAACCGGTTCTGAATGAAGCCATATTGCAAATTGAAAAAGCACGGCAGCGAAAAGACGGTTTGAGTGGCGTTCCATCAGGATTTACAGCACTCGACCGAATCACTTCGGGCTGGCAAAAAACCGACCTTATAATTATTGCAGCCCGCCCTTCGATGGGAAAAACAGCATTTGTGCTGAGTATGGCCCGTAACATGGCCGTGGAACACAACCGGGCAACCGCAATTTTTTCGCTGGAAATGTCGTCTATTCAATTGGTAAACAGGCTTATTGCCGCCGAAACCGAACTGGGCAATGACAAGCTAAAAACCGGCCGGCTCGAAAATTACGAATGGGAACACCTGAACCGGAAAATTTCGGCCCTGGAAAAAGCACCCATTTTTATTGACGACACCCCTGCCCTTTCTATTTTTGAATTCAGGGCAAAATGCCGGCGCCTGAAAATGCAGCACGATATTCAGGTGGTCATTGTGGACTACCTTCAGTTAATGACAGCCGGCACCGACAACCGCGGAAGCCGTGAACAGGAAGTGAGTGCCATATCGCGTTCGCTGAAAGCCATTGCCAAAGAATTGAACATTCCCATTCTTGCCCTCTCGCAGTTGAACCGTTCAGTTGAATCACGCGAAGGAAAACGTCCGCAGCTTTCCGACCTGCGTGAATCGGGCGCCATTGAACAGGATGCCGATATTGTAACTTTCATTCACCGTCCTGAATATTACGGAATTACTGAAGATGATTCAGGAAATTCCCTGATTGGCGTTGCCGAAATTATTATTGCCAAACACCGCAACGGCGCCACCGGCGATGTGCACCTGGCATTCAAAAAAGAACTGGCCAAATTCAGCGACATGGAAACCAATTTTGGCACATTTGGAAGCGCCAAAACTTTCAGTTCAAAAATGAACGAAGACAACGAAGAGGCAGTGGGTGCCGGTATATCGCATAACAATGATTTCGACAGGTCTGGTGGAACAGACAATCCTCCATTCTGAAATTTCCTAAACTTATTACCTTTGTTGTTTGTATTTTTACAATAAAGGAAAACAGAAATGAAGAATAAAATTATACTGTCAATCGGGTTTTTGCTCTTTTTATTCCATGCACAGGCCATCCAGTTGCTCATTCCAATGGACGATACCCAACGAAACCACCTGAAATCTTACGGCATGGCATATTGGGTGCTTCAGCGCGATGTTGAGGTAAAATGGCTGCTTAATTACCGGGGTGGCAGTTTCCTTATGCAACATCATCCTGAAATTGAAAACGAGTGTGTAGTTCGGGGGGTTTCATTCGAAACTATTCCCGATGCCCAGGCTTCGGCTATTTTAAATGAAATTGCCCAACCCGAAGTAAACCAGGATGCAGTAAGTATGAACAAAGCACCGAAAATTGCAGTTTACACTCCGCCTAACAAACAACCCTGGGACGACGCCGTTACTCTTGTACTTTCTTATGCTGAAATTGAATATGACCAGATTTACGATGAGGAAATTCTTGATGGGAAACTAGCAGAATACGACTGGCTTCACCTTCACCATGAAGACTTTACAGGCCAGTTTGGAAAATTTTGGCGCACCCACCAGCACATGCCCTGGTATCAGCAGGAAGTATCTATAAACAAGGCTCTTGCTGAAAAGCTGGGCTTTTTGAAGGTGTCAGAAATGAAGTCGTTTGTTACCCGCGAAATGGATAAATACGTAATAAACGGTGGGTTTCTTTTTGCCATGTGCGCTGCCACCGATACGTATGATATTGCTCTGGCAGCAACCGGAGTTGATATTGCCGGCCCCATGTTTGATGGCGATCCGGCAGATCCGCACGCACACGATCATCTGGATTTTTCGAGAACATTTGCATTCGAAAATTTTCAGCTCGAAATGGACCCGAATGTTTATGAATTTTCGAATATTGATGTGACCAATACACGACGGGTTTCCAGGGAAACAGACTATTTTACCCTTTTCGAATTTTCGGCAAAATGGGATCCGATTCCGACCATGCTTTGTCAGAACCACCGGAATATGATAAAAGGTTTTATGGGGCAAACCACTGCATTTCGTTCAACATTGATAAAACCCAATGTGCTGATTTTGGGTGAAAACAAACCGGCCCGCGAAGCACGTTACATTCATGGCGAAAAAGGAAAAGGTTTCTGGACTTTTTACGGAGGTCACGATCCGGAAGATTACCGTCACCTGGTTGGCGACCCGCCTACCGATCTGAATTTGTACCCCAATTCGCCCGGTTACCGGTTAATTCTGAATAATGTGCTTTTCCCGGCAGCGAAGAAGAAGAAGAGGGAAACATAAAAAAAGCCCCGGCACTGCCGGAGCTTTAATTATAGTAATTAACAAATAAAATTTAATGCTACTGAACCCCTGTGCGGGTATCCCACCACATTTTTTTACCCCAGAAGTCATCAACTACTTCATCGGAAAATTGTTTCGAATTACCACCGTTAAGTGTCAACTCGTTTTGCGGATAAGGATATCTGAAAGGCGGACTGTTATGGCCTGTGTAGGCAGAACCCGGAGCTACATAATGCGTTGTAGGTACGCCGGTACGACGATACAACGACCATGCTTCCATTCCTTGTTTAAACAAGGCAATCCACTCCTGCCAGTAAACCTGTTCCAGGGTTCCGTCGAATGCAGCAGAACCAGCCAGAAAAGCATCAATTTCAGCCTGATCAATTCCATTTTCTTCCAGCGATGCAGCAACAGCAGCTTCATAAGCATCTTGTGCTGATATACCTACATTGTAACCTTTCAATGCAGCTTCAGCCGCATGAAACATTACTTCAGCATAACGCATATACGGTGCAAATCCTGCAGGATCGCCACGGAAACGATCACCAATTCGCGAAATGGAAGAAAGGCTGGGCTGTGCGGTGGCGCCAATAGTGAAGCCTCTGTACTCATCATCATCTGTAGCTGGTTTGGCATAAACTGACAAACGAGGATCATTAAGATCTTTCATTGCATCAATCAGAATATCGCTCATTCCATGGTCATCGCGGGTTTTTGAATCTTCATACCAGGTTTCTTCATATGGCGATGAGCCAGGATACCAGAAGAATGCATTATCATCGTTGCTGGTCATTATGGGATTCTGCGAAAGATTGCCCATAATAGTTTCTACAGTACTTTTGGCCAAAGATGCGTTTACTTCAGACATGCGCATGGCAATACGCAAACGAAGCGAGTTGGCAAATTTGCGCCATTTCATAACATCTCCACCAAACAGAATATCTCCATCTCCCAAGTTATCAGTTCCCGATGCCATTAAAGTATTGGCTTCGGCCAGAATTTCCAGAAGGGCGGGATAGATGTCTTCCTGCCTGTCGTAAGCCGGAAGCAAAACACCATCAGCCATTTTCATTGCATCGGTGAATGGAACGTCTCTCCAGGTATCAGTTGCAATCTGAAAAATGTAAGCTTCCAATACTTTGGCAACACCCAACAAATTATTTGCTTCATCTGCTGTTGCTTTCTTCTTAATCTCATTCACATTGTTAAGTTGAATGTAGGTGTAGTACCACTTATTTTCTACAGTTCCCGGACGGTAATTGTAACGGGCTTCATCAATGTACTGAATTTTAGCCAGATGTCCTCCGTAAGTGGATGGTTCATTCATGTTGTTCCATGCATCGTAGAAAGTATCGGAATGATACCTGAGTACAAATGCCAGAACGTTGGTGGCAGGTGCATCTTTGGCACGATCGGGATCGGTGTTGATCTCCTCAAACTTTTCAGTACAACCGGCAACAAAAAGGGTTGTAATAAAAGTAACTGCTAATATTTTTCCAATATATCTTTTCATAATTATTCAATATTACGCGTTAAAATTTCAGATTTAATTTAATACCGAAACTGCGGGCCGGCGGATAAGCGGTTGATTCCAAACCAACACTGCTGTTTCCGCTTCCAGTTGTCGTTTCCGGATCAAATCCGGGCAAATTGGATTTATGCCTCCACAGAATGGCGAGGTTATTCCCGACCAGTGCTACAGAACCACCCTTCACAAAACTGTCTGCACCAAATAAATTTCTTGGTAAAGCATAAGTAACATGAGCTTCTCTCAGTTTTCCGTATGATCCGTCGTAAACTGATAATTCGCGGTTACTGTAATAAGATTCGAAGAAACTTTGCGCCGAAGTAGTCAAATCATTTTCAGCAAATTCAGAATTTTGAATATCATCTGCATTTTGATTAACTATTTTCACAAAATTTTCGTCTTCCATAAAATTCTGACCCAAAATAATTCCGTTTTCACGGTGGTCATCCAATGCAGTAAATTCAAGTACACCTGCATAAGCGCCAAACATATTGGAAACGCTGAAGATATCTCCACCTTTGCGGATGTCAAGCAAAAATCCAAAACTTAGGTTTTTGTATGAAAACTCGTTACGGATACCGCCAATCCAGTCTGGATTTACTTCACCCAGTTTGATGTTCGCCTGAGTCATTGGGCGGCCGTTTGAGCCAACAATAACAGATCCGTCAGATTCCCTGCGCAACATACCGGTTCCGTAAATTACACCCCAGGGTTCGCCCGGACGTGCCTGTACAAACGTACTCCACTGGCTTCCAATATTGTATGATTCCAGTTTTTGACCAGTAACCGGGTCGGTGTAGAGTTCAACAATTTCGCTCTGATCTTTTGCCCAGTTCAAAATCACATCCCAGTTAAGTCCGTTGCTTGATTTCAGAATTGAGCCTCGCAATTGCACTTCAACCCCTTTGTTATTGATTTCACCAGCATTAACCAGCGTGGTGTTATAACCAGTTGCTTTCGAAATAGCCACACTCATAATCTGGTCGGTGGTAGTTTTGTCATAAACAGCTACATCCAATCCAATTCTGTTCTGCAGGAAGTTGGCTTCCAAACCAAATTCAGTAGTTAAAACTTCTTCCGGACGCAATGATGCAGGTGGAAATTCAGTTGATTGATTAAATTGCGTTACACCATAAATGGTAGAAGCGCCTGCGCTAAAGTAAGGATCTAAACGGTAAGCACCTGTAGCAGAACCTACTTTAGACCATCCTCCGCGAAGTTTGAGGAAAGAAACCACATCTGAATCTATCTTTAATGCATCTAATGGCAACCAGCTTAAACTGAATGATGGATAAAAGAATGCTTCCTTAAGAGTTGAGGACCAGTCGTTACGTACACTGGCATCAAGAAAAATCCAGTTGTTGTAACCTATGGAACCTGAACCGTAAACACTGTTACTGCGAATCCATGTATGATCCATTTCTGTTACCGGGCTGCCTTTCACATTTGAAATAGTAAATAAATCGGGAACAGTTAAGGCATTGGCACCCAATGCTGAAGTTTCCCAACGCAGGTTACGGTAGTTTGCACCGGCAAGCAAATTCAAAGAAAACTCACCAAATGTTTTATCAAAATAACCAATAAAGTCGGCGTTTAATTCAGTGTTTTTATCCTGGCTTAACCTGAATGAACCACCTTCGAACAATGCATTTGATGCATCAAGTAAGGTTTCATTCGAGCCGGAAGTCGTAATTAATTTAGATTTTCTACTGTAAAAATCAATACCTAAACGACCTTCAAATTTCAGAAAATCGGTTGGTTCAAAAAACAGCGATGTTTTACCAAATACCCTGTCGCGCTGATATGAGTTGGTGTTTTTATTCAAACTCCAGTAAGGGTTGTTGTGGTAGTTGCTGTTCCAGTTGTATGGAAATCCGTTATCCATTGTAGTTTGCCAGTTTTCTTTCAGGTCTTTCATATCAACCTGACGGCCAAACCACTGACCGAATGACTGCATTGGGTTACTGGCATTGTATTCAGTAATAGGAAGATTTTCACTTTCAGAACGTGAATAGTTGAGTGATAAATCAAACTCAAACATTTCTCCAAAATCCATTACCGAATTAATGGCAGTGGTGTAACGCGTCAGATCGGTATTGGGTAAAACACCCAGTTGATCGCGAATACCCATTGACAATCTGGTTCTTGAGTTATCGGTAACCGATGTAAGTGCAATGTTATGGTTGGTGGTATGTCCCACTTCATAAAAATTATTAATGTTATCCGGCCGGGAAACCCAATCAGTTGGAATGCGGTCTCCATTGGCATCCAGCGGACTGTTATATTGCGGCAGTTTCAAACCAATATCGAGACGCGGTCCCCAGCTTTCGTCCACACCGTCGTTCACACCGTTTCCAATACCGTCAACATAGGCAAAACCAATACCGGGATGATAACCACCTTCAGCATATTCCTGGTATGTACCATCCAGGTCCCACTGTTCGCTGTAATATTTCCAATAATATTCGTCACCAAGATATCCCTGTCCGTATTTATTCTGCCATTTCTGAATGGAATAAACCTGATCGAAGTTGAAATTACCATCGTATTCAACAGAAATTCCTTTTGCTTTACCACTGCCAGCTTTAGTTGTAATAAGTATTACACCATGTCCGGCACGCATCCCGTAAAGGGCAGCAGCAGCGCCACCTTTCAAAACAGAAATTGACTCAATATCCTGCGGATTGATATCATACAATCCACTGCCAAAGTCAACATCATTGTAATTTTTGGTGTCATTTGCAATGGGAATCCCATCAACAACAATCAAAGGCTGGTTATCGCCAAATGAACTGTTCCCGCGAATAACAATGCGCGAGGAAGCGCCAATCTGGCCACCAATCTGGTTAATTTGAACTCCGGCCACTTTACCAGCCAAAGAAGAAATGGCATTAGGAGCACCGGCCTTAACCAACTCATCACTTTTTACGTCCTGTACGGCGTAACCCAACGATTTTCTTTCGCGGGAAATACCCAATGCAGTAACAACTACCTCGTCAACACCAATGGTTTGAGGTTGCATGACCACATTAATGGTAGATCTTCCGGCAATGCCAATTTCCTGGGTTGCCATACCCACAAAAGAAAAAATCAAATTTTGTGCATCCTGCGGAACTTGTAATGAATAGTTACCATCCAAATCGGTAACAGTTCCCAGGGTTGTACCCTGAACAACAATCGAAACTCCCGGAACCGGCATATCATCTTCCGACGAGGTAACCTTACCGGTTATAACTCTCGTCTGAGCATTTGATACTAAAGTTCCCATGAAAAGGAGAATCGAGAAAAAAAACGCAATCTTTCTCATAGAAATAGTTTTAAATTATTAATTAAACAGCAAAAATAAGTCTTCAATTTTTTTTAACCGACACTCTTGCTCCCCAACAACAGCGGCAGTTTTGTTTCTACATTTCAAAAGTGTTTAGAATAACTAACAGTTGTTAAAAATACTTAACAAGCGCAAATTTATAAAAAGAATCGAATTACAAAAACAAATCTGAAAGTAAATACTGTAATGTTTACACTAAACAGTAAGACAGGGGCCACAAAAAAAAGTGGATTGACATTCAGTCAACCCACTTTTCAATTGTATTATTAAGAAATAATATCAGTTCAAAATAATTAATTAGTTTTTAGTTAAAACAAAATCATACGCACCAAACGATCCCTGGTCAACAGTAATGGTAAATAACATTTCGAAAGTTCCATCGCAGGTATTCAGTTTACCTGAACCTGCATATGCAATGTTTGTGTAACCAAATGCTGACGAGGCAAGTACTGTTTTCACAGCGACTACGTCGTAATTTAATTCATTTACCTCCAGTCTTAATGGTCCTTGATCTTCAGTAAGTCCATCGAGTGCAGCAAGGCCGGTAACGTATAAAACATACTCATTGTCAGGATCAGCGGTAATTGTTACATTCCCATCAACAGCCCAACCTTCACTAACAGCACGGTAACTACCAGTCACCAATTCCGGGTTGTAAGCACAAACAACTGCAGCATTAAATGCAGCATTAGAGAAATACGTTTTACCATCTTGAATGGTTTGTAATTCAATATTGAAAATATCACCCAGTTTCACATCATTCAGTTGCATTCCAAGTTTTGAAGCGACTTCTGACAACATAAGTTTCACAGTACCGGGAAAATTGTTTAACCGCGTCATTTCTACTCTTTTTTTATCTCCATTTAATGAAGCCAAAACAATTACCTCGTTCACTTTCGGGTCATCAATATCCACTGTAAACTGGACGAATGTATTTTCCAAATCATTGGAGTCGTACACTGCCGGATTCAGGTCAGTGATCGTAGGGAATACTCCCTCGCCCCTAAGTCCAGCAGGATCTATCACTTCTGTTTCACAGGAAGAGAAAACCAGAACCAGGGCGGTTATCAATCCAAATATTTTAAATCTTTTCATATCTCAATTATTTAATTTTGATAATTAACCAACATTAACGTGTGCCGCCGGCCCACCATACTTTTTCAGTGTAAACGTAGTTTCCGTCGCCATAAGCATTACGAACGTTAACATTGGTGGTTACATCGCTGCTTCCGTATGTAAAACGCTGTGGAAACTGATTTGCAGCATTTTTGGGATTATCCAGTACGATAACATTATTTCCCATGGCAACCAAACGGCGGTAGTCGCTATATGCTTCAACGGCTTCTTCCTCAAAAAATGCAAAGTACTTTTGGTTCATTACTTCCGAAAGTGCATTGGTACTAAATTTGGGCAACACCCCTTCTTCAAAATAGGCTTCTGCATCTTCAACAGTTAATCCAACATTCACTTTCTGGAAAGCTGCTGTAACGGCTTTTTTCAGGGCCTCTTCTGCATTATCGAGCTGATTCAACCTTACATAAGCTTCAGCTTTCAAAAATTCAACTTCATGGTAACTCATCAGATAAGTTGGTGCAGTTGGATTAGATAAAGCTGAAATACTATATGTTCCCTGTACCTGGTCTGGTGTACCATTTGGAGCCAGTAAAAATTCGCCTGAACTTGGGTGAGGTTTCCAGAACACTTCAAGTCTTGGGTCGCCTCTTTCTTCCAGTTTATTGTAGAAACTCTGACTGGCACCAAAATAATCACGGTCGGTATAAAATTTTTGGAACGGACTAATGGTGGTGCTGCCGTTGTAATTGAGCTGAGCCTGTTCTGCAGGTGATGCAAACGACTGATTGGCAAAGCTGATTACATCGGCATATTTGGCGTCTTTTAAGGACAAACGCATGGTATAACGCGCTTTTAAACCATAAGCCAGTTTTTTCCACCGCGTAACATTGCCTGCATAAATGAAATCCTGAGTTCCTAACGAAGCAAAAGTGGTTGATTTATTGTAATTTTCAATGGCAGCATCAAGCAACCGGTGAACTTCAGCATAAATTGATTCCTGGCTGTCGAGTACCGGTGTAAAAATAAATCCGGGCTGCAAAGCTTCCGACCATGGAACATCACCCATAAGATCGGTAAGTGTGGCCAGGTTGTGAGCCATTAAAGTTTGCGCAATGGCAAGGGTATGAAAATTTCCTTCTTCCGAACCCCCTTCAGAGCATTTTTCAATAATCACCTTCAGATTGTACAAATTGTTGTAAATCGCATTCCAGTTATTATTGTATGTAGTAGCACTGATGGGCTCACCGGAACGAATTTCAGCATTGTAGCTCTGGTTCCAGATACCCACATTGTGTTCAATATAAACCGAAGCATAAAATGCCAGATCACTGCCGGTAATGCTAAACGCAGATTTCACCATGGCATCGGTTATAATCAGATTGGAACCCACATCAGTTGGATCATTGACGTTTTTATTGATGTCGTCCATGATATCTTCTGAACATGACCAGGCCGCAAGAACAAGCAGGCCAGCCAACAGAATATTTAATATCTTTCTCATAATTTTCCTTTTTTTAAAATTAGAATGTTATATCAAAACCAAATCCATAGCTGGTGGTTTGCGGCAACGAAAACCGTTCAAATGAACCACCCATGTTGTTATTACCCTGCGAAGTTTCCGGGTCGAGGTTGCGTAAAGCTGTCCAAAGGAGAATGTTCCTTGAATAAAGCGAAACGCCCACATTCAGTGATTTATAAATGGGTTTGGCAAACTTATATCGTAACGATAATTCACGCAGTTTTACAAATGAATTTTCATGAATATAGTATTCATCGATGTTGGAAAGTACGTTGGTGTACAAATCCTGTAAGGCATCCGGATCATTTGGCCCACCTCTTACAATATCGTTAGGTGTTCCGTCTGGTTTTACGCCGTCGAAAATAAAAGTTGATTCCCTGTCTTCAGTAACTTTTGACACACCATAAAGGTCGAGCAGACCGTTTGATCCTGAATACATTTCACCGCCATTTTTCCATTCGAAAACAGCACTTAACGAAACAGTTTTGTATGTAAAGGTGTTGGTTGCACCCAGAATAAAGTCGGGTGAAACTTCACCAATTACGCCGGGTTCTCCTGTTTTAGGCATACCGTGGTTCCATGCTCCCGGACTGTCTTCAACAACTATGTTTCCATTATCATCTTTAACGAAAGAGCTACCATAAATTACAGGATAAGTGTTACCGATACCTGCACGTACTTGTGGTGTAACAAATCCACCGAGGAAAATACTTTCAACACCTTCGGCCAGTTCAAGAACCTGGTTATCTACAACAGCAAAGTTGAAATTCATATCCCACTGGAAGTCACGTGTTCTAACCGGAGTTACATACATCATAACTTCATGTGCATTAGTTTGAACCGCACCCCCGTTCATTACCAGCGATGAAGCTCCGGTTGAACCTGCCAACGGCACAGCAAAAATCTGGTCGGTTACATCCTGGCGAGAATAAGTATAGTCGATTCCAAACCGGTTATTGAAAAATTTCAAATCAACCCCAAATTCATAGGAAACTGTATTTTGAGGTTTCAGATTTGGGTCATACTGTGTTGCGCTTGGTATATATGAATTTACACCACCCACCGGATATTGAATCGGCGAAGACAACCAAAAGCCTCCTCCGTAGCCTGGAGTTGTATAAAAATTTTCAAGATACCTTCCGGCCTGACCAACTTCAGCATAAGAGGCTCGTAGTTTTGCAAACGAAAGCCAGGTTGCATTCTGAATAGCAGGGATTTCAGTTAAAACAAAACCAAGAGACACCGAAGGATAAAAGAACGAACGGTTATCTCGTGGCATTTGTGAAACAATATCGTTCCTGCCAGTAGCATTCAAAAACAACATAGA